>JADGHL010000202.1 GCA_019686135.1 Myxococcaceae bacterium
CGCACGAGCAGGCTCATCGGACGGGGCGCCCGGATCCGGGGCCGGCGCTGAGGGAGGCAACGCCGCCGCGAACGCAAGCGAGTCTGGTTCGCACAAGACCCAGGTCTTCGGCAGCGCACGAGCAGAGTCGTCGGACCGAACGCCCGGATCCGGGCCCGGCGCTGACGGAGGAGACGCCGTCGCGAACACAAGCGAGTCGCGGTCGAACAAGACGCAGATCTTCGGCCTGGCGGGCGCGGACGCGTCGGCGCGGACCGGCGATTCCCCACGGGCGACGATGATGTTCGGCAGCGCCGAGTCGGATGCGGCGAATCGCGTGCGTGAGTCGGGCTCGCACAAGACTCAGATCTTCGGCAGCGCACGAGCAGACGCATCGGACCGTGCGGCCGAGTCCGGGCCACTCAGCGCGTCCGTCACCGACCGAGTGGACTCCGCGGTGGACGCGCGCGAGGCGCGGTCGAACAAGACGCAGATCTTCGGCATGCCGGGCGGTGACGCGTCGATGCGGACCGGCGAAGTCGCGCGCACGACGATGATGTTCGGGAGCGCCGACGCGGACGCATCGAATCGTGCGCACGAGTCCGGTTCGAACAAGACGAAGAACTTCGGGAGCACACGAACGGACTCATCGGACCGTGCGCCCGGATCCGCGCCCGCCGCCGACGGGGGAGACGCCGCAGCGAATGCAAGCGAGACGCGGTCGAACAAGACGCAGATCTTCGGATTGGCCGGCGGCGATGAGTCAATGCGGTCGGGCGATGCCGCGCGCAGCACGATGATCTTCGGTCGCGAGACCGCCCCCGATGCGGCGTCGAGCGGTGCCGTGGATGCTCCTAATTCGGCGCAGACTCCGCCGGCCGGGCTCCCCGGTGGCACGATGATCTTCGGCCGTCCCGGTGCGGCGCCGCGCGCCACGCAGGCCTACGGGCCCGCGGCGTCGGCGCCGGGGGATGATGCCGCGCGCGCGACCCAACGACTGCCTTCGTTCCCGCCGTCAGAGCCCGCGCGCGAGGTTCCGCCCAACCAACTACCTCAATACGACGACTCGATCGCCGATGAGGACGGCGCGGACGCTTCGGTCCCATTCGACGCGCGCGCGACGGTCCTCGACCCGATGCCCGCGTACCCACGGCGCTCCCCAGCGGACCCGGGCGTGAGCAACCCGCTCTCCAGCGCCGCCGATCCCGCACCAGGCGCCAAGCCCCAGAGCCCGGATGGCGCCGCGCCCGCCTGGATTCCTCCCGCTGCGCGCCGCACGACCGGGACGATGCCCGTGCCTGCGCGGCCGCTCGAGCCGTTCACCCCACCGACGCTCGGCGCGCCGAACCCGGACGCGTCCTTGTTGATCGACGACGGCACCACCGCGCTGATCAACGCGCGCAACCGGCGTCGCAACTTCGTGCTCGGCGTGTTCGCGATCCTGGTGATCGGCACGGCCGGGTACTTCGGCTACGACCGCTGGTCGAAGCGCGAACGTCCGCCGCCGCCGGAAGTGGTGGCCGCCGCGCAAGAAGGCGTGACGGCGCTCCGCCGCGACGATCCGAAATCGCTGGAGGCGGCGAGCGCCGCTGAGCAGGCGCTGGTCGCCAGCCATCCCCGCTACGTGGACGCGCGCGTCCAGCTCCTGACCGCTCTGCTGTTCCAGTACGATGATCTCCGGATGCAGCTGCAGCACGCGAAGCAGCGCTCCGGCACGCTCACCACGCAGATCGCCCAGCTCAAAGAGCGGCGGAGCCCCGGTGATTGGCAGAACCGGGTCAACGCGATGGTCGACGAGCTGAGGGAGATTAAGAAGCAGACGGATCCGCTGGTCGACCGCGCCGCGGATCTCGAACGCCGGATCAACGATGAGCTCCGCTCCATCCAGCAGCTTGTCCCCGACGAGGCGGCGCCACAGCGGCGGGTGCAGCGGGTGCGCGCGGAGGCGCTCTACTTCGGCATCAAGGGGGCCGATGAGGCGATTGCCCTCTCCGAGCGCTACCGCCTGCTGGGCGGAAAAGAGGGATGGGGCGACGTCGCCTTCGCCGAGTACGCGCTCAACGCGCATGTCGCGCCGCAGACACGGCGCCAGGCCCGCGAGGCGCTCGAGGCGCTCAAGGCAAAGGACAACTCATGGGTCCGGCTGTACGTGCTCATCGGCCGGCTTGCGCTGGCGGACAAAGACTTCGACATCGCCAACACCGCCTTCGAGTCCGCGCTCACGTTGAACCCCGAACACGAACCCGCGCGCCGAATGCTCCGGCAGCTCGAGCAGGAGCGGGCGGACCAGTAGCCACGGGGCACGGCACTTGCTCGACGTCTCCCGATCCCGACTGGGGAAGGAGAGTCGACGGCGATGGGGGAAATTCTTTTCTGGTGTGCGGCACTTCTGATCCTGCACACGTACTTCTTCTACCCGGTGATGCTGATGGTGCTGGACGCGGTCGATCAGGCCATCGGTAACCTGCGCTACATCCGCGACGGTAACGAACGCCGCAAGCCTCGCGCATCCGACGGGGTCCCCCCGGTGACCCTGGTGGTCGCCGCCTACAACGAGGAAGACTGCATCGCGGAGAAGCTGCGCAACAGCCTCAGCCTCGAGTACCCGGAGGACCGCTTCGAGGTGCTGATCGGTTCGGATGGATCCACCGATCGCACCAACGCGCTGGTGGAGGCGTGCACCGATGCCCGGGTCCGCCTCTCTGCCGCCGAGCGGACCGGCAAATTCGGAGTGCTCAACCGCTGCATCCCGCAAGCGAAGGGCGAGATTGTGATCCTCACCGACGCCAACACGATGATCGACCGGGCGGCGGTGAAAAAGCTCGTGCGGCACTTCCGCGATCCCGAGGTGGGCGCGGTGTGCGGCCGGCTCAGGCTCTACAACCCCTCGCGCCGGGACTACGAAGAGAGCGCGTACTGGACGTACGAGTCGCTCATCAAGTTCTACGAGGGCAAGCGGGGCGCGGTGATGGGCGCCAACGGCGGGCTCTATGCGATCCGTCGCTCGCTCTTCACTGCGCTCCCGGCGGGTACCATCGTCGACGACTTCGTCATCCCGATGCGCATCCTCGAGCAGGGTTACCGCGTGCTCTACGATCCGGAGGCGGTGGCCTGGGAGGAGACCACCGAGGACTACGGGAAGGAGTTCGGCCGCCGCGTCCGCATCGCCGCGGGCAACTTCCAGTCGCTCAAGCTTTTGCCCGCTCTGCTCTCGCCGTTCGCTGGGTTCCGCGCCTTCGCATTCTGGTCGCACAAGGTCGTGCGCTGGTGCGCGCCGGCGCTGATGGCCCTGGCGCTCGTGACGAACGCGTTTCTGCTCCCACGCGGCCTGTTCTACGCGGTGACCCTCGGCGCGCAGCTGGCCTTCTATGCGCTGGCCTGGGCCGGAAGCCGGCGGGGGCAGCGCGCCGGAGCGCTCCGGCGGATCTCCTCGGTGGCCTGGTACTTCGTCGCCATGAACCTGGCCATCGCGGTCGGTTTCTGGCGTTTCGTGCGCCACTCGCAGCGCGCCGCGTGGGAGCGCACCGCCCGCCCGACCGCAGCGACCTGAGCCGCAGTCATCGAATCGCTTCGGAGCCCCAATGGGTTTTCGAAGCGATTCCTTCTCGTGCAGCCCGGTTGAATTCGATAGCTTCTCCGCGGCGTCATACAGCGCCGGGAGGACTGGGATGACCGGAAGGCTTGTTGCTGCGGTGGTGTGCTTGATCTCCGGCGCGGCCGTTGCACAGACGACGATCCCCGGGTTCGAGCTCGAGCGGCTGGAGCTCAATCCGGGCGCGCAGTCCTCCCTGGTGAACGATGGCGGGCGCATCCTCCGTGACGGCGGGTACCGGCTCAGCCTCGCCGGCCACTACGAGCGCGATCCGTTGCTCGTTTACCGGGGCAAGGTCCGCCTCGGGTCGGTGGTCAGCGATCGCGTCATGGCGCATCTGCTCGGCGCCTACGGGATCGGTGATCGATTCGAGGTCGGCGCGCAGATCCCGGTGGTGGCCTTCCAGCAGGGCGACGATCTCTCCGGCGCCAGCCTCACTCCGCCGGCCTCCGCAGGGCTGGGGACGATCCAAGCCTATGCCCGCGTCGCGCTGCTCGACGAGCTGAAGGACGATCCGCTGTCGCTCGCGGTGGGCGTCGGCGTGGGCCTGCCGTTCGGTTCGGCCGAGGCGCTGGCGCAGGAGAGTGGTTTTGCGATCTCCCCGCGCGTGGGGCTGTCGCACAACTTCGGACCGGTGATCGCCTCGGCGGACGGTGCGTTCGTCTTCCGCACCGTGCCCACCCAGCTCGGCGACACGGAGATCGGTGACGCGCTGGCGGCGGGCCTGTCGGTCGCCAGCACCGGCAGAGGCTTCCGCGCCGAGCTCGACGGCCGCGCGACCATCCCGTTCGACGGGACCTCGCCGGATCTCGAGCTGCTCGCCGGCGTCCGCTACCCCGTGCTCAAGACGGTGGAGCTGTACGCGCTGGGCGGCCCCGGCTTCGGGAGTATGCCCGGTTCGCCGGTCTTCCGCTTCGTGGTGGGCGCGGCCCTCGGCAACGCCAACCACTTGGCGAGGAAGGCGCCGCCGCCTTCTCCGCCGGTGGACGTGTGCGCGCCCGGACAGGCGCAGCCCATCGCGGAGTGCCCGGCGCTCGACAAGGACGGCGACGGCGTGAAGAACGTGGCGGACGCGTGTCCGGAGAAGGCCGAGGACGCCGACGGGTTCGAGGACGCGGACGGCTGCCCGGACCCGGACAACGACGCGGACGGCGTGCTCGACGCGCAGGACAAGTGCCCGATCGAGGCGGGACAGGCGCAGTTCGACGGCTGCCCGCCGCCGGATCAGGACAAGGACGGCATCCTCGACGCGGACGATCAGTGCCCTGGCGTCCCCGGGACTCCAGAGAAGAAGGGCTGCCCGTTCCTCGACGAGGACAAAGACGGCATCGAAGACGCGGTGGACGTCTGCCCGAAGGAGGCCGGGCCGGTCGAGAACCGCGGCTGCCCGATCAAGGACACCGACGAGGACACGGTCCCCGATCACCTCGACAACTGCCCCAACGAGAAGGGCGACCCGAAGAACCAGGGCTGCCCGAAGAAGGTGAAGCAGCTGGTGGTGATCACCCGCGAGAAGATCGTCATCAAGGAGAAGGTCTACTTCGCCACCGGGAAGGCCCGGGTGCTGCCGCGCTCCTACAAGCTGCTCAACCAGGTCGCGAAGGTGATCAACGAGCACCCGCAGATCCCGCACGTCCTGATCGAGGGCCACACCGACAACCGCGGCAGCGCAGAGCTCAACCGCAGGCTCTCCCAGGCTCGCGCGGACGCGGTTCGCGACTACCTCGTGCACAAGGGCAAGGTGGATCCGACGCGTCTGTCGGCGATCGGCTACGGGCCGGATCGCCCCGCGGCGGACAACTCCACCGCGAAGGGGCGCGAAGCCAACCGGCGCGTGGAGTTCACCGTCCAGGAGCCGGCCGCGCCAGCCCAGGAGACCTTCGAGGTGGTGCCGCTGGTCCCCACCGAGACTCCGGCACCTTCTCCGCAGCAAGATGGTGCACCGACGAAGTAGCCCGGGGGGCGGCTCCGGCGGCGAGGAATCTGGAGGACAGAACACATGAAGCGCATCGGCAGGATGGCCGCGTGCGTCGCGGCAGTCTTTGCCCTGGCCGCGCACGCCGAGCCTGACACGTTCGGCCTGGGCACCGGCCGCGACGGGGCCCTCACCGTCAGCGGCGGCAACCGCGTGGTGAACAGCTACGCGCAGGTGACCGCACCCCTCGCGCCCGGCGACACCACCATCACCGTGGGCAACGCTTCCGGGTTCGCCGCGGGCGACCTGGTGATGGTGCTGCAAACCACCGGCATCGTGCCCACGCCGCCGTCCGGCCAACAGCCCGCCGGAGGCATCGACATCTCCAGCGATCCGGTCGGGCGGTGGGAGCTGGCGCGGGTCCAGTCGGTGAGCGGCCTTCAGGTCACGCTGACGGCGCCCCTCATCCACTCGTTCGCGGCATCGGTCACGCAGCTCATCCGCGTTCCCGAGTACACCGACGTCACCGTGTTCGCCTCCGGGACGATCACCGCCGACCCCTGGAACGGTTCCATCGGCGGCGTGGTGGCCTTCCTCGCCACGGGGGTGGTGTCCGTCAACGGGAGCATCAACGTCAACGGACGCGGGTTCCGCGGAGGCATCTTCGTCAACGGTTCCTCGAACAACGGTTGCACCGGGCTCGACCAGCCCGCGCCGGATGGCGCGCAGAAGGGGGAGGGGCTGTCGCCGGGGCTCTATGCGGCGGCGGCCACCGGTCGGGGCAACGTCACCAACGGCGCCGGCGGCGGGGTTTGCCACAACGCCGGCGGCGGGGGCGGCGGCAACGGTGGAGCCGGCGGGATCGGCGGGCGCTCCTGGAGCGGCGACGGTTCGCGGAACGTCGGCGGGATGGGCGGCTGGAACCTCAAGTACTCGCTGCTCGATCACCTGACCTTTGGCGGCGGCGGTGGCGCCGCGCATGGCAACAACAACTTCGGTACTTCGGGCGGCCGCGGCGGTGGCGCGATCTTCATCCGCGCCGGCCAGCTGAGTGGGCTCGGGACGATCTCCGCGAACGGTGCGTCGGGTGGGACC
>JADGHL010000069.1 GCA_019686135.1 Myxococcaceae bacterium
TCCTCCACCACCACCTCCACCCGGCGCTCCGGGGCCGCCAGCTCCGCCGCGCGCATCCGGCGACACCAGCCACCGCCCGGTCGGATCGAGCGTTCCGAACTGAGCTTTCCCGCTCGGCCCCGGCGCCCCCGCGTCGCCCTCCGGGCCGGGCTTTCCCGGCTGCCCGGGGCTTCCATGGGACGTGCAGCTGGAGCAGGGGACGGTGCAGGCGTTTCCCGTGGCACCGCCGCCCCCGCCCTGGCCTCCCGGGTTTCCGGGCGAGCCGGAGCTCCCCATCGTGCTCCCGGTGCCGCCGTTGCCGCCGGCGCCGCCTGTTCCGCCGCCACAGCTGGAGGTGACCGCGGGTGCGCCCATGCCGACCGAGCCCATGCCTCCGTCGGTGCCGGGGAGTCCGGGCCCTCCGGTCGCGCCCGTCGCGCCCGAGGTGCCCGGTTCACCCGGGCCGCCCATCCCCGCGGCCAGCGCCACGTGCGTGAGCGTCACGTCCTGGGTCGCGTCGACCACGGAGAGCGCCACCGAGGCTTCGGCGATGGCGTTGGCGTCCGCCGCGCGGATGTCGATGCGATCCAGGCGCACCGGCCCGGGCGCATCCTGGATCCGCACCGCGTACGACGCTCCGGCGATGACCGGCCGTCCCTCATGGGTGCGCACCCAGCCGCCGTCGCCGTCCGCGACGTAACCGCCGGCGATGGTGACCTCCTTGGCGATGGTCAGGGTCTCCGGCTCCGTATACTCGGCGTTGAGGACCAGGATCTGCTTGCGCGTCGGCGAGTTCACCTCGAGCGCGCGGCGGATGGTCTTCAGCGCGGCGCCTGGTTCAATGCCGAGGTTGTCGTCGCTGCCGTTGAGCGCATCGACGAACAGCGCGTTGACCAGCTCGCCGTCGATCCCGTCGCAGTTCGCGTCGAAGAAGAGATCGTCCGGCGGGTCGCCCGCGTCGGGGTTGCAGGTGGGGCCTGCTTCCACGCCCGCATCCGTGCCCGCATCCTCCCCGGCGTCCAGGCCCGCATCGCTGCTGCCGGCGTCGCCGTTGCCAGCGTCGTCCTTGCCAGCGTCCGCGCCTGCATCGCGGCCCGGAGCGGTCCCGCAGTCGTGCTCCCGGCAGTACTCGTCGAGCGCGGCGTCGTAGTCACAGGCGGCCACGGCGATCGCCACGACCGCCGCCGCGCCGAAAGCCAGCTTCCATCGGGTGGTGCGGTTCATCAGAAGCTCCCGGAGAGCGCGAAGGCGGCGCCGTGCCCGGTGGGGAGGACCATCGCCACCGGTGTGCCCGGATCACCGGTGAGGTACATCATCGCGCCGGTGCCGATCGCCGCCGCGCCGACCGCGGCCAGGGCGATCCCCACGGTCTGGAACGTGCGCCCATGGTCGGCCCGGTCGATCGCCTCCTCATGCGTCAGCGTGGAGACGCCGGAGCCGCCGGTGATGGCGTCGTAGTCGGCCTTCGCCTGAACGAGGAAGAACGCGCCCGCGGCCCCGGCGATCGCCCCGCCCGCCAGCGGCGCCCAGAAGAAGCGGCGCCCGGCGGAGGGTTCGCGCTGCAGCGTGACGTCCAGCCCGCGCCCGAGCTTCGCCGCGGTCTCGCGCGCCAGCACCGCCGCGCCTCGGCTGAGCTCCTCCAAAAGCCCGGACTTGGAGGACGCCTTGCCGCTGATCGCCCGGATCGGCTGACCGCTCTCCGCCGAGACCGTGGAGATGTTCCACGAGTACGTTCCATCGAGCAGCGCCACCGAGCCGATGACCATCGCGTCCACGCCCAACGCGTTGGCGATCTCGGTGAGGCAGGAGGTGCCGCTCTCGCTGCAGCCCATCAGCTCCTTCTGCCGCTGCAGCCCGAGCACCGCGGTGATCTGCGCGGGCGTGGTCACGTGCGCGCCCTGAAGGGTCAGCGCCTGGGCCAGATGGTCGGAGAAGAACTCGGCCTCCTCCTCGTCGATGTTCACCGCCTTGAGGCCGGGTGAGGCGATGGTCAGCGGCTGCGGCGCGGCCGTCATCACGACGGCGATCGCGACACAGGGGATCACAATCACGAGAAGGTTCCTCCCGGCCGGTACTCCAGAACCGGCGAAACGGGAGCGGATGCTCTCCCAGAAGTGCCGGCAGGACCAGTCCCCTGTGGATTCGCGAGTCATTCCGGCCGCTTCGGTCGACCGGTTCGGGGACACGGATTTTCCTACCCGGGTCTGATTGACAGGGACACGGCGTGTCGGGCCGTGGCGATCGGCAACCCCGGGCGATCCGGGCATCGATGGTATCGTCCGGGCGCGGTGTCGTTTCCACCCGGGACGCAGATCGGCCGCTTCCGCATCTCGCGCATGATCGCGCAGGGAGGGATGGCGGAGGTGTATCGCGCCGAGCAGGAGCTCGCGGGCGGCATCATCCGTCCGGCGGCGCTGAAGGTGATCCGCCCCGAGTACTCCGAGTCGCCCGACTTCCGGGAGATGTTCCTGGACGAGGCGCGGCTGGCGTGCACGCTGTCGCACCCGAACATCGTCCACATCTACGAAGTGGGCGAGAGCGACGGTCGGCTGTTCATGGCGATGGAGCTGGTGCCGGGCGAGTCGCTCGCGCATGTCTCGCGTTCGTTGCGCGAGAGGGGCGAGCGCTTCAGCGTCGAGGCGCTGATCGCGATCGGGATCTTCACCTGCTCGGCGCTGGAGATGGTGCACGCGTTGCGCGTCCCGGGGCAGGGGCACGTGAACCTGGTGCACCGGGACGTCTCGCCGCACAACCTGCTGCTCGGGCCCAACGGGTCGCTCAAGCTGATCGACTTCGGGATCGCCAAAGCGACGACGAACCGCAACCTCACCTCCGCGGGTGTGACGAAGGGGAAAGCGGGCTACTTCTCGCCGGAGCAGGCGATGGGGCGGCCGCTGGATGGGCGGAGCGATCTCTTCTCGCTCGGGGTGACCCTGTACAAGCTCGCGTGGGGCGCCACCCCGTTCGACCATCACCGCACGCACCACGAGCGGAACACGGCGCTGGTGCACGGCCGGTGGCGCGGGTTGAAGGAGGTGTGTCCCGGCCTCCCCGACGGCTTCTACGCGATCGTCGATCGCGCGCTGCAGGTCCGGCCGGAGGCGCGCTTCGCCAACGCCGCCGAGATGCGCGTGGCATTGGAGACGCTCGCGCTGGAGTCCGGCTTCCACGTCGGGCCCTCGACGCTGGCCGGTTATGTGGAGCCGCAGGAGGACGATCCGATGGCGCTCGGCGCCCGGCCCCTGCCCGCATCCGCACGGCACGAGAGGCCTGCGACGCAGGGCGTGGCCAACGCGGCGGTAACGGTGATTGCTCCGGCGAACGCGGCGACGATGGTGGCCACCGGGATGCCGGCCAGCGTCGCGGGCGAGACGCGCCAGGCGCCGCCATCGGGTGCCGAGCTCACCGCGGCGCCGCCCACCCGGAACGGCGCGTCCGCCGTTGTGCAGAGCGGGTTGACGCCGCCGTCGAGCGTCTCCAGCCCGGCGAAGCCGCGGCACACCGAACGGCTCGCGCCCAGAGCGCCCGGACGCCGCGGATCCACCTCCCGCGCGTCGAGCGAGATCCAGCGCACCCGGAGGCGGCTTTTCTTCATCAGCGGCAGCGCGGTCGTGCTGATGGGCACGGTACTGGGGATGATCATCGGCACGCGGATCGCCGAGACGGAGGTGGAAGCGCAGGTGAAGTTCCAGCCGCTCCCGCCGCCCGCCGAACCGATGAGGCCTGCGCCGTCTCCCGAGCCGCCGCGCACCGAAGTGGCCAGGGGCGAGCCGAAGGCGCCGCCGCCGTTGACGGAGACGCCCGCGGTGACCCCTGCGGTGGAGGCGCGCACGCCACCGCCTGTGGCGGAGCGGGTCGTGGCGAAGAAGGAACCTGCGCGGACCAGCCCCCGGAGCAGTTCGCGCAATCGGGAGGTCATCGCCGCGAAGACGCCGGTGGCGCTCCCCGAGCCCGGGACGAAGCCCCCGCCCACGCCGGCGGTGGTGGAGACCGGCGTCCGTAGCGACGGGAAGCTGCGCATCGGCGGCACCGACGACGCGCAGATCGAAGTGAACGGCAAACGCTGGGGCATGTCGCCGCTCGATCGCAAGGTGCCGCCGGGGACGTACTCGGTGGTGGTGCGGAGCCTCGAGGGGAAGAAGGAGCTCTCGAAGGTCGTCGAGGTGAAGCCGGACCAAGCGACGATGGTGCGGTTCGACTTCGCGAGGGGCGTGATCTCGTCGAACTACTGAGGGCCGTCCGCCGTCTGCGGGGCGTTCATGCCTCGGCCGGGCGGAGGCTGGGCCGGGGCTTTGCGCCTTCGGCGATGGAGAGGAAGCCCTCCCGCCAGCTCGGAAAGCGGGGCCACCAGCCGAGGTTCGAGCGCGCGCGTGCGTTCGAGATGGGACGGCCGCGCGTGAGGATGGCCACCGTCGCCTCTCCCAGAAGCGCGAGCGCGATCCACCGCGGTACGTGGAAGGGTGGCGGGGCGCCGATGACGTGCGCGAGCCCGGGGATCCAATCGCGTGCAGCGGCGGGCATGTCGTCCACCACGTTGTAGACGCCGATCGCGCCGCGTTCGATCGCCCGCAGCGTGGCCATCGCCGCGTCCTGGACGTGAATGAAGCACGACATGCCTTCGCCCGAGCCGATGATCGGCAGCCGGCGCCGGCGCACCGCCTCCACCACCGCACCGTCGGAATCGAACGCCGTCCCCGGACCGTAGAGCAGCCCGTAGCGCAGCACCGCGGACGCGATGCCACACACCGCCGTCGACTGCTCCAGGTACTCCAGCGCCTGCAGCGTGGCGCGGAGCTGGGCGGGTGGGTGAGGATCGAACGGCGTGTCCTCGGTGAGCGGTCCGTGACCGATGGGCGCGTACGGCCAGCCCGCGAAGCCCTGCGCGACGAAGTGACGGACGCCGGCTGCCCGCGATGCGCCGATGAGGTGATCGGTCCCCACGGTGCGGAGCGTGTTGGTGGCCGCGAACGAGCGGCCGACGTGGCGTGCCACGAGGTGTTTCGGAAGGGCGGTGAGCTCGTTGACCACGACCTCCGGGTCCGCGCGGGAGATCGCCTCGCGCACCTGCTCGTAGTCGAGCGCGTTCGCCACCGCGATCGACGCCCCGAGCGCCTGAAGCGGCTCCGCGCGCCGAGCATCGCGGGTCATGGCGATGACCTCGTGCCCGGCCTCCAGCAGCAGAGGGACGAGCTGCCGGCCGATCGCTCCCGTAGCCCCGGCGACGAAGATCCGCATGGAGGTGAGGTGGGAGCCGGCGCGCCATGACGCAAGGGCAGTCCGCGGCGCCGGTTCTGAAAGGCAAGCGCCCGGCCGGATCGCCGCCGTTGGCTGGAAGTCGCATACGAGCAGGAGAGAGGCCGCACGGTCGGCCGCGACCTCAACGTTTCGGCAGCGAGTCGAGACCTGCTGCGTGCCCAGGGGGCGAAAGACGCGTGACGCGCGGCCGCGGAGCAGCGTGAGCGATCGTCGATCCGCTCGATCGCGACGCGAGCACCGAGGATGTGCCCGTACAACTTGTTCGCTCGTGCGAGGTCGGGGTGGAGTCGCACGGCCAGGCACACGCGCACTCGCTGACATGCTTGATGTCGGGAGCGTTCACATCGCCCGACGAAGGCACGAGGCGTGGGCCGCTGTCGCCGGTTCTCTCGGCCCGCGGAAGCCGCCGGTGCTCCGAGGCCAGGAAGTAGAGCCGCTGGCCAGAACCCCGAGCCGACAAATCTCGCCGCTGTCGGGCGCGGGTCCGTTGGAGCGCGGTCGCGGCGATGGACCTGAGCTTCCGCCTGGATCTCCGCGAGGACCGCCGCAGCGACGAGGATTGCGGCAGTGCGGCTGGCGTAGACCCACTCGCTCCGGTGTTCATCGATCGCACGCGATGATCGACACGCTCAGCGGGCGTGGTGGACTCCGTCGCCGCCGCCGCGACGGGCTGTCGGAAGCCGGCGGCGCCCACTCCGATGAGAGGTAGAAGACCGCCGCGGCGGGCGTGATGACGGTGGCGCCGCCCGGCTGGACCCGCGGCTCCGGTACGAGGGATCGCGCGCGACGATCGACAGCAGCGGCGGTGGTCCCGGTCGCCGGTTCTTTCGCGTCGTCGTGTGCCCGCGGCGCTTACTCCGATGCGACGAAAAGCACCGCCGCGGCCGCGACGATCGCGGCGGCCCCGCCGGCGTAGACCCACGGGCTCCGGTACGAGGGATCGCGCGCGACGATCGACACGCGCAGCGGCGGTGGTCCCGGTCGCCGGTTCTTTCGCGTCGCCGTGTGCCCGCGGCGCTTACTCCGATGCGACGAAAAACACCGCCGCGGCCGCGACGATCGCGGCGGCCCCGCCGGCGTAGACCCACGGGCTCCGGTACCAGGGATCGCGCGCGACGATGGACACGCGCAGCGGCGTGGTGGTGTTGCCGCTCCGGGCGATCGTGTTTCCCTCTGCGTCGTTTGCTTCGACGTAGTACCAGACCGAGAGCGCCTGGGTGTCGCGGGGCAGAGGGATCTCCGCTTCGCAGATCTCGCCCACGCAGTTCATGCGCTGGCCGAAGTAGGGACCGTTAGCGGAGAGCGCGTGACGCAGCATCACCGCGTGCGCCTTCTTGCGCGGATCGACGAGGCGCGCGCGGATCCGCTGGGGCGCGTCGGGGTCCCCGGGCGGGAGGACCTCGAGGCGCGTGCGGGACTCGAAGTCGGCGCGCATGGCCTTGAAGAACTTCTGTTCGCGGGCGGGCGCGTCGTCGGGCAGGCGCAGCGAGGGATCCAGCTCGAGCGCCTCCTGCGCGCGCATCTGTGCGCTCCGTTCGTCTCCGAGCACCAGCTGGATGAAGGCCAGCTCGAAGGTGGCGCGTGCGCGCTCGGCGGTGGGCAGCTCGGGCTGAGCGAGGAAGCGCTGGTATTCGACCACCGCCTCTTCGAAGCGCAGCTCCTCCGCGAGCCGCCGCGCGTTGGCCAGCGGGCTGTCGGGATCGACCGTTCCGCCCTCCGCGGCGACCACCGTGCGCGTCGATGCCATCGTGAGCGAATTCGGCCAGAGCGCCGCGATCCGAGGCGCATCGCCTGCCGGAAGCACCCCCACCTGGACAGCCACCACCGCGAGCGCGACCGAAATCATCTGGCCCCGAAGAGTACCCGTCCCACGCCCAACGGTCAGCCGTCACCCGCCACCTGGATGCGCGGCAGACGTGCACCGCGCCGAACGCAAGACGCCTGCTGCAGACGGTAGACGGCAGACGGAAGACCGCCGTTTCTACCCGGGCGTCGCCACCTGCCTCAGGATATCGAGCGACTCCAGCGCCTTGCCGGCGCCGATCACCACCGACGAGAGCGGGTCCTCCGCGAGGAACACCGGCAACCCGGTCTCCTCGCGCAAGAGCGTGTCGAGGTTCTTGAGCAGCGCGCCGCCGCCGGCGAGCACGATCCCGCGATCCGCGATGTCGCCGGCGAGCTCCGGCGGCGTGCGCTCGAGCGTCATCTTCACCGCTTCGACGATGCCGTTCACCGGCTCGGCCAGCGCGTCGCGGATCTCGTCGGAGGTGACGGTCAGGGTGCGCGGCACGCCGGCGACGAGGTCGCGCCCCTTGATCTCCATCGTCATCACCTCGTCGGTCGGGTACGCGGTGCCGATGCCGATCTTGATGAGCTCCGCGGTGCGCTCGCCGATGAGGAGGTTGTATTTGCGCTTGATGTACTGGACCACGGCCTCGTCCAGCTTGTCCCCGCCGATCCGCACCGACTTGGAGAACACGATGCCGGCGAGCGAGATGACCGCCACGTCGGAGGTGCCGCCGCCGATGTCGACGATCATGTTCCCGGACGGTTCGGTCACCGGCAGGCCCGCGCCGATCGCCGCCGCCATCGGCTGTTCGATCAGGTAGACCTCGCGCGCGCCCGCGTTCTCCGCCGCCTCGCGCACCGCGCGCCGCTCGACCTCGGTGATGCCTGACGGGATGCCGATGACGATCCGCGGCTTCACCCCCCAGCGCCGGTTGTGCGCCGATTGGATGAAGTAGCGCAGCATCGCCGCGGTGATCTCGAAGTCGGCGATCACCCCGTCCTTCATCGGCCGGATGGCGACGATGTTGCCCGGCGTGCGGCCGAGCATCTCCTTCGCCTCCTTGCCGACCGCGAGCACCTTCTTGCCGCCGCGCGCGTCCTGCTGCACCGCCACCACAGACGGCTCGTTGGAGACGATGCCTTCACCCCGGACGTAGATCAGGGTGTTGGCGGTCCCGAGGTCGATGGCGAGATCGCGCGAAAGGAGCGTGTGGAACCAATCGAACATGTACCGGGGCCCGGGGGGAGAAACGGGTGCGGCAAGGTACTCCCGGCCCCTCGAAAAGTGAAAGAACTTTCGCCCTGTTTTCGCCCCCTTGGCTCGGGCAGATGCGCATGGCCCGCGGCGCCCTAGTTTTGACGTGTCATGAACCTCCGACGACTCTCAGTGGGCGCCGTGCTCGCGGCGGTGCTCGGCGCTCCTGCGTTCGCCCAGCCGCTTCAGCCTCGGGACCCTACCCGGCCCGAGCAGGCGCGCTCGCGTGCGCCGGCCCCGCTCTCCGCCGGACAGGCCCGGCGTGAGCCGGTGATCCCGCAGCAGGCGGTGCCGGTGGAGCCGCCGCAGAACCTGGGGAGCGCGTACGGTAGGAGCGCCGAACCGCCCGCGGGCGATCCGATCCCCGTGCGCCGCAGCTACGCGCCGGAGATGCGGAACTCGGTGCTCGAGGGGCTGTAACCGGCCTCACCGCCGCCCGGGCACGCGCGGCCACTCCACCGGCTTCGACGCGCTGATACCATCCAGGCTGTCTCGCAACGGCTCGAAGAGCAGCCCGAGCGCGTACCACGCGGGCGCGTAGTCCAGCCGCACCAGCCCGTGCACGTTCTTCCCCGAACCCGAGTAGTCCCACGGGCAGCGGCCGAGGATTTTCTTGAGCGCCCACCCGCTGCTGTACTCCGCACCGTAGATGACCGCCGTGTAGGCGAGCCCACGCACCGGCCAGGGCAGCGGTCGCAGCCGCTTCGAGAGCCACTCCATCGCGAGCGCGGTCGCCCCGTAGATGGGGTGCATCCACAGATAGGTCCGGGCCGTCCCGGCCCGATCCCGCCTCACCGCCGAGAGCGTCCCGGTGAAAAGCACCTCGACGATCCACCCGGCGAAGCCGTAGAGGAGGAACCTGCGCAGCACGAAGGGCACCTTGGTCACGGCGCCCGCCACCGGCCATGGGGATGGGCCCGCGCGCCGAGGCGCGGTCCTCTGGCCAACAGCGGGGCCGGTGTCGCACCTCGCCCCACCGTTTCCGCGGCATCACGTTTGCGCTGTAAACGCGCAGCCACAACGGCCGCGCCGCGCACGTCGGCGCCGAATGTCTACATTTACGGCCGTCATATCCCCGATAAAGTGTGCCCGCGGCTCAATGACATGCATCGCGATATGGGCAGCGGGCCTGTGACAAATCCTGTATCGGCGGCTCGTCGTCCTTCTCGCGCACCGGGCATGGTCACCGCGCGAGGAGACTGACGATGCGTCCACTTCGACAGCTCAGCCTGGGGGTGGTCCTGTTGTGGACCGCCGCCGCCGTCGCCGCGCCCGGCGGGAACGTCTACCTGGCGCAGGCCAAGGTCTTCTATCAGGGGCTCGAATTCGAGAAGTGCCTGCAGCGCCTCGAGCAGGCGGGCCGGATGGACGGCAACACGAAGGAGGAGATGGCGGAGATCGAGCTGTACACCGGTCTGTGCCGCTTCAACCTCGGCAAGCGCGAAGACGCGGAGGCCAACTTCAAGCTCGCGCTGCAGCTCAACCCGGAGATCGCGCTGCCGCCCGGCACCAGCCCGCGGATCGCCGCGGTGTTCGATCCGCTGGCGGCCCAGGTCCGCAAGGCCGAGCCCCCGGCGGAGGTGGCCGAGACCCCGATCACGACTCCGGCGAACTCCACCTCCATGCCCACGGCCACGATCCCCGATGCGCCGAAGAAGCTCACGCTCGAGCCCGGAGTGACGACCGATCGCGCGGACCTCGTTGCGAAGGCGCCCGCGCCGAAGAGCCGGGTGCTGCCGATCGCTCTCGGAGCCGGTGCGGTGGTGGCAGCCGGCCTGGCCACGACGTTCGGCGTGATGGCGAAGAACCACGAGGCGCAGGCCAACGACCCGGCGACGTTCTACTCCGATGCGCAGCAGCTGGGCGCGGACGCTCGGCGCGAGGCAATGACGACCAACGTCTGCATCGGCGTAGCCACCGCGGCGGCCGTGGGCGCCGTGGTGACCTGGCTCACCGGCGAGTAGCTACTCGAGCAGATCGGCCTTGAGGATCACCTCCTGGCCGGGCTGCACGTCCACCGACACCTTCCGTTCGAGCTTGAGGTTCGGGTTGCGGAGGGTGAAGACTTGCCGCCCCGCCGGGACCTCCACCGGATCGATCGGCGTGACGCCCATGCTGTGGCCCCGCCAGAAGACCTCTGCCCAGGGGTTCACGCGCAGCACCACGCGTCCGGTGGCGGGCACCTCCGGTGCGGCGGGTGCGGCGGGTTCGCGCGCGGCCACCTGATGCGTGCGCGTCGTGGAGCGCGAGCGCCGCGTGGGCGACGGGCGGACCTCGCGCTCGGTCTGCGTCGCCGACACCACGGGCGGAGACGCGGGCGTGTTCTTCACCACCGCCGGCGCGACCTCGATCGGCACCGGCGCAGCGATCTTCTCCTCGGCGGCCTCCAGCGCGAGCGGGTCGGGCGTCTTCGCGGCGGCTGCACTCTGGGGCTGGTCGTCCTGCGCTTTGGCCGCCAGCCGGCCGGGAACAATCACCGCGGCCCCCGCGAGCAGCGCCACGCCGCCCACGGCGGCGGCGATCCACTTCGGCTTCAAGCGGCCCGCGCGCGATTTGCCCTCGCCGTCGGTGACGATGTCGATCTCCGGCAGCTCGGCCTCGGCGACCGCCGGGTCGGTGCCGGACGTAACGCCCGGGAGCGATCCCGGTTGCGGCGTGAGCCCGAACGAGATGGCGTGGTGGGTGCGCAGCGAGGGCGGGACCGGCGTCTTGCTGTTCGCCTCCTGCGGGAAGAGCGTCTTCAAGAGCGCGCCCACGTGCGCGTTGGTGATGGTCTTCCCCGTGGACTGGATGTAGCCCTCCAACGCCAGCGACATCTCCTCCGCGGTGGCGAAGCGTTCGGCGGGATCGCGCGAGAGCGCCTTCATCACGATCGCGCTCAGCTCTTCCGGCAGCGCCGGGTTGGTGGCGACCGGCGGCGGGACGACGTCGTTGAGGATGGCGCGGATGAGCCCCGGCTCGCTGTCCGCGTTGAACGGGCGCACACCGGCGAGCAGCTCGTACAGCAACACGCCCATCGAATAGATGTCCGCGCGGCGATCGACCGGCTTGCCCAATAGCTGCTCCGGCGCCATGTACGCGTACTTGCCCTTCACCGCGCCGGCGCGGGTGGTCATCACGTTGATCTCGGCCTTGGCGATGCCGAAGTCGACCACCTTCACCACACCGTTGAATCCGACCAGCAGGTTGTCCGGGCTGATGTCGCGGTGGACGATGTTGAGCGGCGTGCCGTTGGCGTCGCTGAGGTTGTGCGCGTGGTGCAGCCCCTGGAGCGCCTGCGAACAGATGCGCGCCGCCACCTCGGGCGCGAGGTCCTGTTTGCGCTCGATGAGCTGCTGGCGCACGTGCCGCAGGCTCCGGCCGCGCACGTACTCCATCGCGATGAAGTAGGTGTTCCCCTCGAGGCCCAGCTCGAAGATCTGCACCACGTTCGGGTGCTCGATCAGCGCTGCCAGCCGCGCCTCGTTGAGGAACATCGCGACGAAGGACGGATCCGATGCGACGCTGGCGAGGATCCGCTTGACGACCACCGTCTTCGCGAACCCCGCGGGGCCTTCGTTCACGGCGAGGAAGACCTCGCCCATGCCGCCGGTGGCCAGGTGATGAAAGAGCCTATACTTGCCGAGTTGGATCTGCTGGTCCATGGGGCCGGACCAGTCTAGGGTGATAAATAACAGCGTAGAATACTGATTAATTATGCGCGGATGTGTGCAGCTCTACCGCTGGAAGATGTTTACATCGCAAACCCACCTATGATTCGACTCTCTGGAACTTTTCTTGCGATGCTGCTCACCGCCGCGCTGCTGGGCGGCTGCCCGGCCCCGCAGCTGCCCGACGCCGGTGAGCCTGACGCCGATGTGCATGTGCAGGACGCCGGTGAGGATGCCGGTTCGATCGACGGTGGCGGCGTGGATGCGGGCGTGCCCGATGCGGGAGCGCCGGATGCGGGCGAGCTCGCGGACGCGGGACCCGGCTTCGACGCCGGCCCGATGCCGTTCCCGGACAACGGCGTGTGGCTGACGCGCAACTACGTCAAGTACAGCTCGTTCTACGACCCCGCGGTGGTGAACGACCTCGCGCTACGGATGAGCACGCAGTACCAGGTGCGGAACTGGTTCGTGAACTCCGACCGCACCGGAAGCGATGGGCGGCTCATTGAACCGCAGGTGCACATGGTCGACTTCCTCGAGAACGTGCACACCTGGGAGAAGGCCCACGGATACCACTTCCGGATCTTCGCCTGGGTGAGCGGCGCCACCACCGGCCCCACCGCGATGGATCTCACCAGGCCCGAGATCCGGCGGGCGGTGGTGGAGGAGTGCCAAAAGCTGCTGTCGCCCACGGTGCCGCAGAGCTACGTGGCAGGGACCACGCGGCCCTTCGACGGCGTGCAGATCGACTTCGAGCCGAGCGGGATGGATCAGGTCCGCTTCGACGCGCTGTTGCAGTTGATGGAGGAGCTGCGCGCGGGGCTGGATGAAGTGGGGCGGTCCGATGCGCTGCTCAGCTTCGCGGCGCACAAGCTGGGGACCACCAACCAGTACCAGTGGAGCCCGGCCTTCTATTACGAGATGGCGAAGCGGGTCGATGTGCTCGCGTCGATGTCCTACAACAGCGGGAGCACGACGGGCGCCGAGTACCGGGCGTGGACGCGCAACCAGCTCCAGAGCGTGCTGCGCGCCGTGTCCGGGCAGGCGTGGACCGATGGCGCGCACCCGCCGCCCTCGCGCCCGGTGACGGTGTTGTTCGGGATGCCGTCGTACCCGCCCAACGCGTCGCACGAGCCCTCGGCGGAGAACATCGAGTACGGCGCGCAGGGGCTGCGTGACGGCATCAACGCGCTCAAGCTGACCAACGATCCGTCGCTCGCGTACCTCGGCGGCGGCGCGGTGTACCTGCACACCAACGGGATCAACGACGACAACTACGCCCGGTGGAGCACCGAGTGGTGGTGGTTCGGGCACTACTGGCTGCAGCGCTGGTAGCTGAGGCCTGAGCGCACGCAGGCCCGGACGTCGCGGGTGCAGAGTCGAAGCCGCGACCCTGGCGGAGTCGCTGTTCCGCGACGAGGCGGAGCTCGCGCACGCGGCGCGCGCGGAAGGTGGCGGCGCGGCACCGGAGCCCGCGTGCGAGCGGTCGACGGCGCTGGCGAAGTGCGCGGGGCCGCGAGCGGCGGTCGCCCGTTTGCGCTCAGCGCCGCAGCGCAGGGGGAGACGACGAGCGGGGGCGTCCAGTGTTCTGCGGTCGTTGTGGTGGGCCCGGGGGCCGCGAGCGGCGGTCGCCCGTTTGCGCTCAGCGCCGCAGCACAGGGAGAGACGACGAGCCGGGGCGTCCAGTGTTCTGCGCTCGTTGTGGTGGGCCCGGGGCCGCGAGCGGCGGTCGCCCGTTTGCGCTCAGCGCCGCAGCGCAGGGGGAGACGACGAGCGGGGGCGTCCAGTGTTCTGCGGTCGTTGTGGTGGGCCCAGGGCCGCGAGCGGCGGTCGCCCGTTTGCGCTCAGCGCCGCAGCAGGGAGAGACGACGAGCCGGGGCGTCCAGTGTTCTGCGGTCGTTGTGGTGGGCCCGGGGGCCGCGAGCGGCGGTCGCCCGTTTGCGCTCAGCGCCGCAGCGCAGGGAGAGACGACGAGCCGGGGCGTCCAGTGTTCTGCGGTCGTTGTGGTGCGCCCCGGGGCCGCGAGCGGCGGTCGCCCGTTTGCGCTCAGCGCCGCAGCGCAGGGAGAGGCGACGAGCCGGGGCGTCCAGTGTTCTGCGCTCGTTGTGGTGGGCCC
Source organism: Myxococcaceae bacterium (assembly GCA_019686135.1). GTDB lineage: Bacteria > Myxococcota > Myxococcia > Myxococcales > Myxococcaceae > JADGHL01. Next base: position 14,045 of record JADGHL010000069.1, read on the forward strand.
GGGGCCGCGAGCGGCGGTCGCTCGTTCGCGCTCAGCGCGGCAGCGCATGCAGAGATGAGCCGGGAGCAGCATTCAGCGCACGTTCCGGCTGCGCTCGATGCCACTGCACGCGGCGGAGAGATCGCTGAGTGGTCTCGAGCGCATCGCTCGTCTCCGTTCGCGTTTCAGCTCCGCGACGCGGCGGAGACGACGAGCCGGAACGGTTGAGCATTCCGCGCTCCTCTCCCGTCACGCACAGCGGCGCCGCGCGCTCCGGGTCGTCGACGGTTCAGCGCCATCACGCCGCGTATGCTGCTCCCGTCCCGGGCCGGCACCAGACGGTAGACGGCAGACGGTCTACGGCGTCAGCAACTCCAGCGCACCAGGCTCCGGCGCCGCACCGCAGTAGTGATCCACCGCGCCATCGCAGCCGGGCGTGAGCATCCCCGTCGCGGGATTCGTAACGCCGTAGTCGCGCACGCTGGTGGTGCTCTCAAGCGTGAAGTCCGGCGCGGAGGGCGTGGTCGAGGTGATCATCGGATCCACCCCGGTCGAGGTCGTCTGGCCCGAGGCGCTCTGGTACTGCGCCAGCGACATCGGGGTGCCGTTCCAGACGAACGGCGCCGTGCTGCTCGCGGTGGTGTGCCAGACGTTGGTGCGGTCGATGAAGGCGCCCAGCGGCCCCGGCCGGTTCACCGACAGGATGGTGGCCGCGCTCCCAGTGACCAGGTTGTTCTCCAGAGCCACTTCGGTGTTGGCCTTGATGAGCATCCCCATCGCCGCCGCCGCCCCGGAGGCGCGCACGGTGTGCAGCGAGTTGTTGGAGATGGCGAAGGTCTGGGCGGTGGCGGTGCCGATGGTGATGCCGGTGGGCACGTCCCAGATCAGGTTGCGGCGCGCGCGCATCACTCCCGCGCTGGTCGAGGTCTCGGACCACTCGATCCCCGCGATGGAGCAATCGTGGAGCCGGTTGGACTCCACGGTGGCGCCCTCGAAGGTGATGTACACGCAGGAGCCGGCCACGTCGTAGATCTCATTGTTCTCCACCACCGCGCCCGGGCCGCGCAGGAAAATGCCGTGCCGGTCGGTGGTGCTGGTCAGCTTCCCGCAGTTGAAGAACGAGTTGTTCCGAAGCACCGTGCCCGTGGCCGCGTCGATGAAGCAGCTCTGCTCGATGTTGGAGAACTCCGAGTTCTCGACCACCCAACCGGTGCCGCCGGCCGGCGTGCTGGCGCCGTGGGTGTAGCTGCCGCTGGAGATGTTCTGTACGACGCAGTCGGTGATGGTGATGTCCGTGGAGGGTGCCGACGGCGAGGCGTGGAAGCCCTTGTCCGCGTCGTGCATGTAGAGGTTCTCGAACCGCACGTGGTGCGTGTTCGCCATGTAGATGAGCTGGAACCCTCCGTGCCAGTTCCGGAGCTCGAAGTCGCGGTAGATCATCCACGACTTGCCGTTGGCGTTGATCGCCGAGTTTCCGCTGGAGCCGGTGCCGTCCAGAACCGGCCGGCCGGTCCCGTAGGAGCCGAAGAGGATCGGAGCGCCGTCCGAGCCATTGCGGATGGGCGCGAGCGACTCGTTCCACACGCCGCCAGCCTTGAAGAGCACCCAGGACCCGGCGGGGAGCGCCGCGCTGTTGACCTTGGCCACCGTCCTCCACGCGGTGGTGGGCGAGCGCCCGTCGCTGCTGTCGTCGCCCGCGGGGTCGACGAAGAAGGTGTTGGGCGGGTAGCCGCCGTCGAAGCCCGCGTCCATCCCGCCGTCGGTCCCCGCGTCGGTGCCGGCATCGGTGCCCGCATCCGTGCCAGCATCCATCCCGGCGTCCGTGCCCGCATCGGTGCCGGCGTCCACTCCGGCGTCGTCCTCGCCACCGTCCACTCCGGCGTCGAACCCGCCGTCGTCCACCGCGCCACCGTCGTCGCCCGTTCCGCCGCCGTCGCCGCTCAGCCCTTCGTCGAACACGCAGACGTTGCCCTGGCAGGTGAGCCCCGGTCCGCAGGGATGGTTCGCGTCACACGCCCGGCCTTCTGGCTCGATGAGGTTTACAGTGCAAGCCGCAACCAGCGCGCAGGTGAGCGATGCGAACCAGAGCAGACGTTTCATGAGTCACCCAGGTGGAGGCCGAATTCTTCCGCGAAAGGGAGGTGGGTGTTCAATCTGATTTTCGAGGAGCCCGCTCGATACAGGCACCGCGGGCCTTCGCGAGGTTCCGCCGTCACGGAACATTTCGGGCGATGCGGAATTTTTGCCAAAAATCCGCAGCAGTGCCGTTCACTCTGGAACTTTCCGAATGACCTGTAGGGATCGGATGCAGCGGCGACAAATGGTGTTTTTGTAGGCAATTTCTTCCATCGATCGCGGTCGCCTGCTGAGCGTATGTGTTTGCGGATTTCCAGGAGCCAGCACAACGGGAGACCTCATCGATGGATGCGCGCAGGTGGACGCAGTGGGTGTTGTGTCTTTCGCTCGTGGCGGTGGGCGCGGGCTGTGACTTCAACGGCAAGCCCGGGCCGATCACCCTGCCGGATGGAGGGGACGAGCTCGACGCCGGCACGGATGCCGGAATGAACGAGGACGCCGGTACCGACGCCGGCATGGACGCGGGCACCGACGGCGGCGTCGACTGCCGCAGCGCCGGGAACGAATGCGGCGAACACGCCTCCTGCGTGGACGAGGGCGCCGGCTTCGTTTGCGTCTGCGACAGCGGCTACGAGGGCGATGGGCAGACGTGCACCGACGTGGATGAGTGCGCCACCGGCGCGGCTCAGTGCGATCCGCACGCGACCTGCGCCAACACCGAGGGCGGCTACACCTGCACCTGCGAGAGCGGCTACTACGGCGACGGCACCCTCTGCACGGACATCGACGAGTGCGCCACCGGGACGGCCGGGTGTGACGCCCAGGCCACGTGCACCAACACCGACGGCAGCTACACCTGCGCGTGCAAGCCCGGCTACACCGGCGACGGGAAGACCTGCGCGGACGTGGACGAGTGCGCGACTGGCACCGCCACCTGTGACCCGAACGCCATCTGCAGCAACACCCAGGGCGCGTACACGTGCCAGTGCAAGCCCGGCTACGCCGGCGTGGGCACGACCTGCGTCGACATCGACGAGTGCGCGGACGGCACCGACAACTGCGACGCGAACGCGACCTGCACCAACACGCTGGGCAGCTTCACCTGCGCCTGCAACCCGGGCTTCACCGGCAACGGCGTGACCTGCGCGGACCTCGACGAGTGCGCAAACGGCTCGGACAACTGCGACGCGAACGCGACCTGCGCCAACACGCCGGGGAGCTTCACCTGCACGTGCAACGCCGGGTACTCGGGCAACGGTGTCACCTGCGCGGACATCGACGAGTGCGCGCTGGGGATCGACGGCTGCAGCACCAACGGCACCTGCACCAACACGCCGGGCAGCTACACTTGCCAGTGCAACCCGGGCTACGGCGGCAACGGTCAGACCTGCGCGGACATCGACGAGTGCGCGGACGGGACTGACAACTGCGACGCGAACGCGATCTGCACCAACACGCCGGGCAGCTTCACCTGCGCGTGCGGGCCCGGCTACACCGGCAACGGGCTCAGCTGCACGGACATCGACGAGTGCGCGGACGGCACCGCCACCTGTGACCCGCACGCCACCTGCACCAACACCCAGGGCGCCTACGCCTGTACCTGCAACGCGGGGTACACCGGCAATGGCCTCAGCTGCGCGGACGTCGACGAGTGCGCGGACGGCACCGCCACCTGTGACCCGCACGCGACCTGCACCAACACCCCCGGCGGCTACTCCTGCGCGTGTGGCCCCGGCTACGCGGGCAACGGTCAGCAGTGCCACGCGGTGTACGCCGTGCTCGCGCTGGGCGATGAGCACACCTGCGGCGTCCGCGTGGACGGCTCGCTGTGGTGCTGGGGCGTGAACGGAGGCGGTCAGCTCGGCACGACCATCAGCAACACGCCCGAGCGCGCCTTCCCGGACCGGCTGGGCACCGACTCCGACTGGACGGACGTCACCGGCGGCCGCGCCCACGGGTGCGGGATCCGCAGCGGCCAGCTCTGGTGCTGGGGCTACAACTCGACCGGCCAGGTCGGCGACGGCACCACCTCCACGCGCCAGTCGCCGGTGCGCATCGGCACCGACACGAATTGGAGCAGCGTCTCCGCCGGCGATTCGCACACCTGCGGCGTGAAGACCGACGGGACCTTGTGGTGCTGGGGCGCCAATGGCAGCGGGCAGCTCGGCGACGGCTCCACCACCAACCGCACGAGCCCCGTCCAGATCGGCGCGGGCAGCACCTGGGCCGCGGTCGACGCCGGCGACTTCCACACCTGCGCGCTGCAGACGAACGGCTCACTGTGGTGCTGGGGCAGCAACAGCGCCGGCCAGGTGGGCGACGGTTCTTCGACCTCGCCCTCGACCCCGGTGGAGGTCGCCGCGGGCAGCGCCTGGCTCAGCGTGGCCGCCGGGATCGACCACACCTGTGGCATCCAGACGAACGGCTCGCTCTGGTGCTGGGGAAGCAACGCCGAAGGCGCAGTGGGCGATGGCAGCGGGCTGGACCAGCCCACGCCGGTGAACATCGATCCGGTGAGCACCTGGACCTCGGTCGGCACCGGCGACGGGTTCACCTGCGCCCTGCGCTCGGACAGCACCGTGTGGTGCTGGGGCGCGAATGCGTCCGGGCAGCTTGGCCAGGGCAACACCACGCCGAGCGCCACGCCGGTGCAGCTCCCGGGTTCGGGCTGGTCGAACCTCGCGGTCGGCGCTGGGCACGCCTGCGCCCAGGCCGCCTCCGGCGCGCTGATGTGCTGGGGCGACGACGACAAGGGCCAGCTCGGAGATGGCCCGCCCAGGTCCACCACGCCGCTGGCCGGCGTCCTCGGCAAGAGCTTCACGAAGCTCGCCACCGGCTTCACGCACACCTGCGGCATCGGCACCGACGGGACGCTGTGGTGCTGGGGCCGCAACGCCAACGGCCAGCGCGGCAACGGCTCTCTCAACCCGTTGAGCCCGCCGAGCCAGGTGGGCACCGACACCGACTGGGTCTCGGTGAGCGGCGGCCAGTCGCACACCTGCGGCGTGCGCGCCAACGGGACGCTCTGGTGCTGGGGCTACAACGGCTTTGGCAACCTCGGTGACGGGACCACCGTCCAGAAGACCGTGCCGTCGCAGGAAGCCGGTGCGGCGACGAGCTGGACGGAGGTGGTGACCGGCCAGTCGCACAACTGTGCGCTGCGCACCGACCACACGCTCTGGTGCTGGGGCCTCAACGCCAACGGGCAGCTCGGCGACAACACCAGCAACAACGGCCTCGTGCCGCTGCAGGTGGGCACCGCGTCGGATTGGGCCGCGGTGAGCACCGGTCAGCAGCACACCTGTGCGGTGAAGACCAACGGGACGCTGTGGTGCTGGGGTCTGAACTCCAGCCGGCAGCTCGGCGACGGCACCGCCACCACCCGCAAGGTGCCCACGCAGGTCGGGACCGACACCGACTGGGCGACGGTGAGCCTGGGCCTCAACCACAGCTGCGCGCTCAAGACGAACGGGACGCTGTGGTGCTGGGGTGCGAACTCCAGTGGCCAGTTGGGCAACGGCTCCACCTCCACCGCGGGCACGCCGACGCAGATCGGCGCCGACACCGACTGGGCCAAGGTCCAGAGCGGCGGCAACCACACCTGCGCGGTGAAGACCAACGGCGAGATCTGGTGCTGGGGCAAGAACGACGAAGGGCAGCTCGGCATCGGCAGCCAGGTCGACTCGTCCACGCCAGTGCTGGTGGACACGGGCTACGTCACCCTCGCCGCGGACCTCGCCCACACCTGCGCGCTGAAGACCGGCGGAGCGCTGTGGTGCTGGGGGAGCGACTCGCTCGGGCAGCTCGGTGATGGCGTGGAGATGCGCACGTCGCCGGTGCCCGTGACGGAGTAGCCACGGACGGGCCGGCACCTCTGCGTGGGCGGGGGTGCCGGCGTCCGTCACGGTCTTCCGTCTTCCGTCTACCGTCTGCAGCAGGCGGGGTGGCGTCAGGCGGACGCGGCCTCCGCTTCCAGCGCGGCGCGGACCGACGGGCGCTCGGCGATGCGCGCGTAGTACTGGGCGAGCACGGGCCACTTCTTCAGCTCGCCCTGCAGCGACTTCTGCCACGCGCGCAGCGTGTAGAAGGCGTATGCGTCGGCGACGGTGAAGTCCTCGCCCATCAGGTACTTTTTGCCTTCGAGGCCCCGCGCGAGGACGTCGAACCGCGGGTACACCTTGTTCTCCTTCCAGAACGTCTTGAATTCGTCGGATGCCTTCGGCGAGTAGAGCGGGCTGAAGCCCTTGTGCAGCTCCGTGGCGATGAAGACGAGCCACTCCTGCAGCCGCACGCGCTCCAGCGTCCCGTTCTTCGGCGCGAGCTTCGCTTCGGGCTTCGAGTCGGCGAGGTACTGCACGATCACCGCGCCCTCGGTGAGGATGGTGCCGTCATCCAGCTCGAGCGCGGGCACGTAGCCTTTGGGGTTGATCTTCGTGACGTAGTCTTCGCCCGCCTGGGTCTTCTTCCCGGCTTTGAGGTCGAGCCGGTCGAGCTTGAACGGAACCCCGAGCTCGCGCAGGACGATGTGCGGGGAGAGGGAACAGGCGTCTGGGACGTAGAAGAGCCTCATGGTGTGCCTCCTATGAAAAGTGCGCCGGATATAACCGTCGCCCGGTTCGGCGCCACGTCCACGGGGCGCGCCCTAGATGAGGGTGAGGATCGCGACGGAGAGGAGGACCGCTCCGATGATTAGCAACGGGGCCCAGGGGAAGGTGTGCCCGTACACCTCGTCCTCGTCGAAGAGATCCAGGAAGGCGGGGTGCTCTCCGAGCGTCGACCACATCGCGCCGTCGGCGCTCACCAGATCGCGCGCTCCGAGCTCCCCAGAACGGATCAGCCCCCGGATGTCCACCTCGTCGGCCTCGCCTTCGGAGACGTGGACCTTCCTGGGCGCACTCACCAGCCCCGCGACCATGACCGAGTCGCCGGACGCAGGGCCCACGCCGTGGAACCCGCGCTTGCGGAGCCTCCGCAGTCGCCCGCGCTGACTGGCCTTCGCCACGGCGATCATCTCGCTGTACGCGTCTTCGTCGAACGACGAGGTGAGCTTGCGGTAGCGGTACTTCACGGCAGTGCAGCGTACCCTCGCCAGCGGCCGGATGGCGAAGCCCTACCCGGCGGCCAACTTCTCGAGGGCGGTGCCGCTGAGGCGATGGACGACCCACTCCTGAAGTGGCCTCGCGCCGAGGGACTCGTAGAACCGCCTCGCCGGCTCGTTCCAATCGAGCACGGCCCACTCGAGCCGCCCGCAGCCCCGCGCCACCGCGATCCTCGCCAGCTCCTTGAGAAGCGCTTTGCCGATTCCCCTCCCGCGGTGCTCGGGCAGGACGAAGAGATCCTCGAGGTACAGCCCCCTTCGCGCGAGGAACGTGGAGTAGTTGTGGAAATAGAGCGCGAACCCGACCGGCTCCTCCCCGTCGAACGCCAGCACGACCTCCGCCTGGGGACGCTCGCCGAAGAGCGTCTCGCGAAGCTGCGCCTCGGTGGCGACGACCTCGCCGCTCAGCCGTTCGTACTCGGCGAGCGCGCGGATGAAGCGCAGGATGGTTCCGGTGTCGGCGGCGGTGGCGGGTCGCAGCTGGAGGTTCATCCGGCTTCTGTAGCCCGCCGCGCGGGCCGCTCACAGTGGAAGCTTGCAGGGAACCCGTTCCGGATAATGTAGTCTCCCGGACCTTTTTCATCTCTGGAGCTCCCCGTGCCACTCCCGGTACGCCGTCCTCTCGGCGAACGCCGTCACTCTCACGGCAAGCACGCGACTCATGACCCTCTCGCCCGGGCGCTGAGAAAAGCGCACCAGGTGCTGTGGAAGACCCAGCGCCCCGACGGGAGCTGGGACGCGATGGGCGACATGGGCGCCTCGCCCACGGCGCAGGTGGTGGTCGCGCTGCACTACCTCCGTCAACTGGATCCGCGCGACGCGAAAGGCGCGGCGAAGTGGCTCCGGTCGCAGCAGCGCAGGGACGGGTCGTGGGTGCTCTACCCGTTCGCGCGCGAGGGCGACGTCGGCGCCACCGCCAGCGTGTGGGCGGCCCTGCACGTCACGGGCGATCCGGAGAACGCGCAGGCGATCGCCCGGGCGCGCCAGCGGCTGGATGCGCGCGGCGGCATCGATCGGATCATTGAGGGGCTCGACGCAGGCGACATGTCCGCCGTCTTCCTGGCGCTCGCGGGGCTGCTGGATCCGAAGCGTCTTCCGGTGCCGCCGGCCGCGTGGGCGCTGGTGCCGCCGGTCATGCACTTTCTGCAGACGCGCTTCCACTCCGGCGTGTTGATGGGCGCGCTGCAGCTCAACGTGCTGGCGCGGCGGCTGCGCGGCGACTTCGGACCGAACGGCGAGAAGATCGGGCTCATCGCGAAGGCCGAGTGCCGGGGGACGATCTCGCTCCTTCAGACCTTCCAGAACTTCGACGGCAGCTGGAACGCCAACACCATCCAGACCGCGCTGGCGCTGCCCGCGCTCCACGCCGCCGGGCTCCCGCTCACCGACGAGCGGATCGAACGCGGAGTCACCTGGCTCAAGAGCCAGCGGATCGAAGACGGGGCGGGCGTGCGCTTCCACGCCTTCTCCAGCGCGGTGTGGAGCACCGCGTTCGACGTGCGCGCGCTCTTGGCCGGCGGCGTCCCCGCGAGCGATCCGCGCATCGAGAAGGCGCTGGCGTTCCTCGTGGACTCCCAGCTCGACATCCCGCAGCCGGAGGTGGACAACCGCCACGAGGGCGTCCCGCGCACGGGGGGCTGGGCATTCCAGAAGACCAACCACACCATGGCGGACTGCGACGACGCCGGCGTGGTGCTCACCGCGCTGGGACAGGCCCTGGCGATGACCGGCGATCGGGCGATGAACCCGGAGCTCGAGAAGCGCGTGCGGCGCGCCGTCAGCCGGGGCCGGGAGTGGCTGTTCGGGATGCAGAACCCGGACGGCGGATGGTCCGCGTTCGTGTGGAACCTCCCGCCCAAGAAGCCCGGGCCGGCGATGACGAAGACGGTTCGCGCGAAGCTGGACTCTCCTTTGTCGATGGCGCGGTTCCTCGTCGATCCGGAGCCGGCGCTGGGCGATCCCTCCACCGAGGACGTCACCGGCCGCGTGCTCCACGGGCTGGGTTCGCTGGGGCTGACCTGGCGCGCCCCCGAGGTGTCCAGGGCCATCGACTTCCTCAAGGCCCAGCAATGTGACCACGGTGGATGGTGGGGCCGCTGGGTGGTGAACGACCTCGCCGCCACCGCCTTCGTGCTGATGGGGCTGCGCGCCGTGGGCTACGACATGAACCAGCCCTGGGTGCAGAAGGCGGTACGCTGGACGCTGTCGAAGCAGAACCCGGACGGTGGCTTCGGCGAGACCGTCGACTCGTACCGCGATCCGTCGCTGGCCGGCATCGGCCCGAGCATGGCGCCGCTCACCGGGCTCGTCATCCAGGGGTTGATCGCGGCGGGCGAGGAATCGGAGCCGGTGCAGCGCGCGGTCGATTACCTGTTGCGTCGTCAGCGCGCGGACGGCACGTGGCCGAATGACGACTACCTGCACGCCAACGTGCCGCCGGACACTTATTACCTGTACCCGGAGGCGCCGAAGTTCTACTGCGCGGAGGCGCTCGCGCGGCACGCGGAGGCGCGCAAGCACCCCGGTCCGGAGACGCCGAGCGACCGCTGGAACGACAAGAAGCTCGACGCCGCCCGCCAGCGCGGCGATCCGTTGGGCGACAGGGTGGTGTCGGCGATCTTCGCGCGCGGAGACACCGCCGCGGTGAACGCGCTTTTGGGCCAGCTGTTCCGAAGCGACGATCCGATTCCCGAGGGCATGCCCGAGGAGGCTCGGAGGTACTTCGAAGAAACCGAAGCGCTGCCTCCGTGGGCGGACCGCCAGCAGATTGCTCTGGCGCAGAAGCTCTTCTCCCGGGCCGGGTGGGAGGTGGCGATCTCGCTGTTCTGTTCGTCGCTGCCCCAGGCGTACGCCGCCGCGAAGGGCTCGCAGGTCCTCACTCAGACCGGGGCGATGGTCAACCGCCTGCGACAGCGCATCTTCGAGACGGCCCAGTTCATCTTCGACGTGCTCGACGAGGGCGGCCTCGGACCTTCGGGCCGGGGGATCCGCGCCACGCAGAAGATCCGCCTGATGCACGCGGCGGTGCGGCACTTGTTGCTCACCCGCACCTCGCCGGCGTGGGACTCGAAGGAGCTGGGGCTGCCCATCAACCAGGAGGACCTCGCCGGGACGCTGCTCACCTTCTCGGCCATCACCCTCGACGGCATGCGCCAGCTGGGCGTGGAGGTCTCGCCGGAGGAGTCGGCGGCGTGGATCCACCTGTGGAACGTGGTCGGCACCTTCCTCGGGATTGACGAGGAGCTGATGGCCCGCGACGAGGACGACGCGGACGTGCTGATGGACGCGATCCGCATCCGCCAGTGGAAGCCCTCGGAGGACGGCCGGATCCTGGCGCGCGCGCTGGTCGACCTCCTCCAGGAGTTCATGCCGGGCGAGCTGCTGGACGGGATGCCGATCGCGATGATCCGCTATCTCTCGGGCGATCTGTGCTCGGACATCCTCGGGCTGCCGCACACCGACTGGACGAAGCTCCTCAACGGCGTCAAGGAGCTGGCCGAACCGCTCGCGCCGATCGCCGAGCTGGCCGGCGCGGGGGAGCGGGAGCTGGGCATCGCGCAACTCTTCGCGAAGATGCGGCAGCAGATCATGTATGCCGTGGTCAACATCGAGCGCGAAGGGAAGCAGGCTCCGTTCCGGATCCCGAAATCGCTCGAGCACACGATCGAGGACCAGTAGGTGAACGCGAACGGTTCGGCAGTGAAGGAGGAGCGCGTCGTCTTCTCCCCGAGTGTCGAGGCGCTGCTCATCCGCGGCGTCGCGAAGAAGATGACGCCCGAGCTTCAGGAGGACCTCAAGCAGCTCGGGATCGATCTGAGCCGGCCCCTGTTGCCCGGCTACCCGTCGTACGTGTGGCAGCGGGCGGTCGACCACGTCGCCCGGACGCTCTACCCGACGCTGTCGATGGCCGAGGCGCAGTGGATGCTGGGCGAGAGCACCGTCTACGGGTTCGAGGAGACGCTCATCGGCAAGGCGGTGATCGGCCTGTCCCGGGTGATCGGCCCGCGGCGCGTGCTTCTGCGCTTCACGTCTCTGTCGAAGAGCAGCAACAACTACTCGACCATGACCCTGAAGGAGCTGGCGCCCAACGACTTCGAGCTGGAGGCGCACCCGTACGAGGGCTTCCCCGAGTACGTCCAGGGCTGCCTCCACGCGGTGCTCGACGTCAGCGGCGCGAAGGAGCCGCAGGTGGATCTCATCTCCCACGACACGGCAGCGGAGCGGATCGTCCTGCGCGCGACGTGGAAGGCGTAGCGCCCTCGGGCGTGAAGACCACGACGTCGAAGGGCAGCACCTCTGCTCCGAACGCGCGGGCGTAGTCGTCCGGGGCCATGCGTTCCGGATCCACCTCGAGGAACCCGACGGCGAGCACGGTTGCCTGCGGGCGGTCTTCGGAGACGAGCCGCGGGACGGCGCGATCGGTCCGCGCGTGCCCGGCGCCGGTGATGAGGATCGCCCCGTCGCCGCGGTCCGCCTGCTCCAGCCTGAGCGCCAGTTGCACGTTGCGCGCGCGCTGCGCGAGCACCATCGGATCGATCAACGTCTCGGGTAAGGCGCCGCAGTGCGAGGTCCGCATCTCCTCTCTCAGGGCGTCCATCCGCGCGGCGGGCAGCGGCTCCTCGCGGTGCAGGCGCGCCTGAATCGCCGGGTCGGCGGCACTTGCGCCTGCTTCCATGACCCGGCGCGCTCTTTGGCGCGAGAGGTTGGCCGCGACGATCGGCAGCTCGAGCTCCATCGCTGCGGCGAAGATCGGCCGGTACATCGGGAACGCCGGCCATCCGCTGTGTGCCCAATCTACCGCCGCGGCCAGCGCGTCCGGATCCGTCGGGTGGTCGCGTCGCGCGGCGTCGACGATGGGCTGCTGCTCTACATCCAGCATCTCGAAGGCGACGGAAGGGTGACGCTGTGCCGAGGCGACCGCGCGGACGAGCCTTGCCTGGAGCAGGTGATGGTCGGGGTTGTCGTGCGTCTCGCCCAGCACGACGAAGTCCGCCGCACGGGCGCGGGCCTCGAGCGCCTCCCACGAGATGAACCTGTGCGCGGCGACGTCCCAGACCTTTCCGGTCAGCGGAGGGTGGATGTGCCGCCCGCCGGCGCGGGGCGTGGCGCACGCGGAGAGGACCAGCAGGAACAATGACGTCGCCACACGCGTCGAACGCATCGGATGCACGCTCTGGCGGGTCGTGGAGCGGCGCAAGGGGCGGCGTCGAATGCGGGCGGAAGCGTAGAGCATTGACCACCCGGTGTGATCGGTCGGGCGGTCCGACCGCCGTCTCGCTGGCGACCGCGGCAGGCGTGCGCACGTTCGAGTCCGTGATCCGCTGTGTCGCCGCCATCCTGCTGGGTGCCGTTCTGGTCGCCGGCTGCAACGACGCCGAGATCTGCGAGCGCGACTGTCCGCGGGTGGGCGGCATCTTCCAGGTCGACTCCAGCACGATGACCCAGTCCTGCGCCTTCGAACCGTGGCTGTTCGGACCGACCATCGAGCTGGTGCAGTCGGAGGACACGGCGGGCGTGCGCACCTCGGTGATCGACCCGGTGAACCAGCTCCCGGTCACCCTCGCCGGGCAGGTGATCCGCCCGGACGATCCGAAGATCGCGGGCTTTCAGATGCGCACCGAGACCAGCCGGCAGGCGACGAGGAACGATCCGACGGTGGGCCGGTTCGAGCTCATCTTCAACGGCTCGGTCTCGCATGAAGAGGACCGCGCGCAGCTCAACGCGACGCTGACGATGACCGAGCTCGTCACGCAGGGCCAGAGCTGCCAGAGCGTGCTCCAGGTCGTCGGCCGCGAGGCGAGCGGCGGAACCGGCCCGTAGCGGGCTGGTCTGTCGGCCGAGCAGAGGAGCAGATGGCCGAGGTCTCGCGGGGGGAGCGTCCTGGCGCGAAGCGGATCGCGCGCAGCCAAACGCCACGCCGACGACGCCCGTCGCGACGGGCGAGAGTTGCAGAACGTGCTTGAGCTTGTCGGCCGCCCGGCCTGGAGGCGCCCGGTCTGTCAAGCGCGCAGAGAAGCGCGTTGCAGATGTTCCGCGCGTCGAGCGGGGGCCGCAGCGTCAACACCGGCCATGTCTCGCACGAAGTGTATCGGGCGGCAGCGGAACGCCACGCTGACATGATGCTGCCAGAGCGT
>JADGHL010000203.1 GCA_019686135.1 Myxococcaceae bacterium
GCCCCAGCCCCCACCGCGAGGTCTGCTGCCCGGCCCGCACCACGAAGGTGTCGCCCCGGTATTCGACGTAGAGCTGCCGCAGCTCCGCCGGAGTGACCACAGGGTGCGCCGATGGCCCGAGCCCGAGCGCCCGCTCGGGGAGCCCCGACAGTGCGCCCGCCATCACGTCGACTTCGCCGATCAGCCCGAAGTGCGCGTATCGCAGCTCGGGCGCGAGCCGGAAGCGCGTCTCCACCGGCGACGCCGCAATCATCGTCCCGTCGCGATCGGAGGCGAACGGCTGCAGCGACGCGGCGCTCGCGCGCAGGACGCCGGAGAGCTGCACGCTCCAATCTCCCGTGCCCCCGTAGCGGAGCAAGGGCGCAGCGGCGACCTCCGGGCGTCCAACATCGGCAGCGTGCGCGGCAGGTGTCGCGGCGCTCGGCGGGGCGCCGATCGGCTTCGGCGTGCCGAAGGGAACGACGGGGCGCGATGGAGGCGCTGCCCCGGTGGCGGCCGTTTCATCCGCCGCGGTCGCAGAGGCCTGCGGCGCCGGAGCAGCGGCGGATGGTTCAGCGACCCGCTCCTGCTCCGCTGCCGCTTTAGAGCTTTGCGCCGACGACGCATCGATGGATGCCGGTTGGGGTGCGGTCCCGGCAGCATCGGTCGCCCCCTCCGTCGCGATCGCGGAGCTCTGCGGCGCTACACCGGCGGATGTTCCCGCAGCCGTCCCCTGCTCTGGTGCGGGTTCCGCGCTTTGGGGTGCCGACGCTCCGACGGACGCAGCCTGAGATGCGCGCTCAGCGGCAACACTCACTCTCGCCACGGTCGCGGAACTCTGCGCCGCATCGGCGGATGCCCCAGCAGCCGTCCCCTGCTCTGTCGCCGCTCGCACACTGCGCGGCGACGCGATCGCCGCGGGAGCGGTCGCTTTCGCCGTGGCCGCCGAACTCTGCGACGTCGCCGGACTCCACTGGGGCGATGCACCGCAGACCGCATCCGGCCAGGAGGCGCCGGCTGGCGGGGCCGCGAACGCCACCGCGGATAGGACCAGGGACAGCACAGACAGACAGCGAGCGGGCGCGAGCTGGGTCATCCGGCTCCTCGGCAATCCATCCGGGGCAGAACGTGAAACCCCGGCGTGCCGCGGCGACCTAGCAGCTTTGCGCTCCTGTGGTCAAAAGGCACCCAGGCGACTACCGCGCCTTTGCCGGAATCTCCCGCAGTCGCTCAGGTGTTGACGCCAGACGGCGACGCCCTTTAGGGTGCCGCGCTTCGATTCAGTCGGTTTGCCTGGAGAGTTTCAATGGCTCGCGTCACCGTCGAAGACTGCCTTCCGCTCGTGGACAACCGCTTCGCCCTCGTGCTGCTCGGGGCCAAGCGTGCGCGTCAGCTGATGGCGGGCGCCCGGCCGATCATCGAGTCCTCGAAGAACAAGCCGCCGGTGCTCGCGCTGCGCGAGATCGCCACCGGCAAGGTCCGGTTCGATCGCGACGTGCGTGAGGTGCTGTCCGGCAAGTTCGACACACCGAACACCCTGTAGTCAGCGGCGGCCGGCCTCCCCGGTCCCGGTCCCTGCGCCCTGGCCCAGCAAAAGCCGCTGGGCTTTTTTCAGGATCTCCTTTTCGCCGCGATAGGCGAGCAGCCGGTGCGCGTTCTCCAGCGGCACCCACTTCGCCTGGTCGACCTCGACCCGCATCTTCGGGTCGAGCACGTCGATCTCGCCGCCCTCGTACCGGAAAAGGAAGAACACGACCGTCTTGAAGATGCGCGCGCCGCGGAACTGGTAGACGTACCGGATCTCCCCCAGCTGCCGCTCCAGGTGCGCGCGCAGCCCGGTCTCCTCCAGCACCTCGCGCGCGGCCGCCTCCTCGGGCTTCTCGCCCTTGTCCACGTGGCCCTTGGGGAGCGCCCAGACCTGCTTCCCGCGCGGACGGATGACCGCGACCTCGAGCACACCCTCGTGCTCGCGCACCACCACGCCTCCGGCCGAGGACTCACGCGGCATTGGTGCCTCATAACACCGGGGCCCATCTTGCGCCGAGGTCGTTCCCGGCGCGAGCATCCGCGCGCCCATGCCCACCGACAAAGAGGAGCTCGCGAGGAGGATCGCGCTGGCGCGCGCCGATCACCTCGTTCGCGGCTTCAACTTCGTCGCGGTGCTCGAGCTCGTCAAGGAGCACGCCGGCGCTGCGGCGGCGAACGGGCTACAAGCCCCGCTCGGGCCCCGGGTGCTGCCGTTCTTCAACTACCCGGCAGCGGAGTTCCTCCGCCTGACCTATGCGGCCGCGGACCTTCTGGAGCCCGTGTTCCGATCGGTGGACGCCGCGTTCACCGCGATGGGCCGCGCCGCCGCCTGGGCGCTCGTGGACTCCGCGGCCGGGAAGATGCTTCTCCGCCTGGTGCGCGGCGCGCCTCCGGACGTCCTCGTCCGCCATGCGCCCACGGCGTACGGGATGGCCGCCAGCCACGTCACGCTCGCGGTGAAGGACCTCGAGCAGACCTCCGCCAAGCTGGAGTTGACCTCCGATCTGATGCCGGTGGCGTTCCACCTCGGCATCTTGAGCGCCGGGCTCGAGGCGGTCGGGCTCGACGCGTGCGTGGAGGGCCGGGAGGTCGGCCCCAGCTCGGTGGAGTTCCGGGTGCGCTGGGTGCCCACGCGTACGCCCGCAGCGCGCGCGGGCGTGTGACTCACGGCAACGGACCGGTCACTGCGCCAGGTACTGGAGCTTGGCCTCGGCGCCGAGCCGGTAGCAGTAGCGCAGCTCGGTGAGGAACCGGTCCATCCGCCCCTCGGCGATGTGCCGCAACAGCCGCCGGCAGTAGCGCCTCGCCAGCCGGTTCGCCTCCTGGTAGCGCCAGCGTTCGTGGGCGGCGAGCGTCGGCAGATAGCGCACGAAGTCGAAGAGCCGGCGCAAGAGCTGCTCGGCGAAGCGCACGCCGCGGCGCCAGGCGTGGAGCACGCAGGAGGCGAACTTGTCGACCTCGGCCTGCGCCTCCAGCTCCAGCAGGGAGACCCTGCGCTCCTTCGCCGCCGAATGGGTTAGGTAGAGGAAGTGCGAGACGCCCTCGGTCACTTGGCAGTAGCTGTCCAGCGCGGCGTCAAGCAGCTGTTCCGCCGGCGCGGCCCGGTAGCGCTCGAGCGAACGGAGCAGCGCGGGATCGAGCACCAGCGCCACCTCCAGCCCATCGCCGTCCTCGTGCACGAGCAGCTCCTCGTGGGAGCGGCCGGTGTGCCCGAGCGCACGCGCCACCTCCGGGGTGACGAGGAAATCATCCACCCGGAGGTTGGGCTCCAGCGCGTAGATCGCCTCCAGGTGCGCCTGGACGCGGTCGAGCATCAGTTCACCAGCCCGTCCTTCGAGGTGAGCGGGATGAAGCCGGCGTCCACCAGCACCTTCTGCAACCGCTCGTTCCCGGTGCGGATCCACGTCTCGTAGACCTTGAGGGTGCCCTGCGCTCCGGCGGCTGCCAGCCCGCGGGCGGCGATCTCCTCGAGCACCTCGACCAGCGCCCGGAACTTCTCGCACAGCTCCCGGTAGACCGCCGCGAACCCGCTGGCCGGCGCCAGCGAGGCGACCGCGCCGTAGGAGGTGCTGCCCATCTGGATGTAGTACTCGGGGCCCACCGCCGTGCGGTTGAGCGATTCGGAGAAAAACCCCGCCTTGTACAGGGACACATCCCCGAGCCGACGGAGGGTCCGGATCCGCTCCTCGCGCTCCTGCTGCTGGGCGCGGTGGTAGAGCAGAGCCAACGGCTCGTGATCGCGCCCCCCTTCGGTCTGTTCGGTGAACAGCCGGTCGGTGGCGGCGAACTCAGAGAGCAGGTTCACCAGGTAGAACTCGGTGGGCTCTGCAACCGCCACGTCGTGTCCCCTGATCGCGTCCTGGAGCACCGTCTTGAAGAACTCCCGGAGCGACGCCTGGGCTACGAGACCGCTCATCTTCTTGCCGTCCTCCTGCAACGGTGTGACGGGGGAGAATCTACGTCCGCCACCGGGCCGCCGCAAAAGGAGAACCCCTGTCATTCCGGACACTTGCGTTGGCAGGCCGGATGTAGGAGTGCTATCGGGAGGCCCGGACCGGAACGGCAGAACCAGGCAGACGTCCGGGATCGGACGAATCCGATTTCTCAAGTAAAAGCCTGCACTTGCGCCAGATTCGAGGGTCCGGACCCCGTCGCTTGACAGGCTGATCGCGGTGGTTACAGTGCCGCGGCCTCGCGGTTAGCAGTCCCCATGTGGGAGTGCCAAACCGGAACAACCTCAACTACGAAGTCCAAGGAGAACGCAGATGAAGATTCGTCCCCTTCAGGATCGTTTGATCGTCAAGCGTGTTGCCGAGGAGAACAAGACCAAGGGCGGGATCATCATCCCCGACACGGCCAAGGAGAAGCCGCTCGAGGGCGAGGTGATCGCGGTCGGCAACGGCAAGGTGCTCGAGGACGGCAAGGTCCGCCCGCTGGACGTCAAGGCCGGGGACCGCGTCCTCTTCAGCAAGTACGCCGGGACCGAGGTGAAGATCGAGGGCGAGGATCACCTCATCCTCCGCGAGGAGGACGTGCTCGGGGTGATCGAGAAGTAGTCCCTAAGCGTTCCCACCCTTTCACGAGAAGGAACTTCCTCATGGCAAAGGACATCGTTTTCGACGCACGCGCGCGCGACGCGATCCTGCGCGGCGTCAACACCCTGGCCGACGCGGTCAAGGTCACCCTGGGCCCCAAAGGCCGCAACGTGGTGATCGAGAAGTCGTTCGGCTCCCCCACCATCACCAAGGACGGCGTGACGGTGGCCAAGGAGATCGAGCTGGAGAACAAGTTCGAGAACATGGGCGCGCAGATGGTGAAGGAGGTCGCGTCCAAGACCTCGGACGTGGCCGGCGACGGCACCACCACCGCCACCGTGCTCGCCCAGGCGATCTTCCGGGAAGGCTCCAAGCTGGTCGCCGCGGGCCACAACCCGATGGAGATCAAGCGGGGCATCGAGAAGGCCGTGGCGGCGGTCACCGCCGAGCTGAAGAAGCTGGCCAAGCCCTGCAAGGACAAGAAGGAGATCGCCCAGGTCGGCACCATCTCCGCGAACGGTGACACCACCATCGGCCAGATCCTCGCGGACGCGATGGACAAGGTCGGCAAGGAGGGCGTCATCACCGTCGAGGAGGCCAAGGGCCTGGAGACCACGCTGGATGTGGTCGAGGGCATGCAGTTCGACCGCGGCTATCTCTCCCCGTACTTCGTGACGGATCCGGAGCGGATGGAGGCGGTGCTGCAGGACGCCTACGTCCTCATCCACGAGAAGAAGATCTCCAACATGAAGGACCTGCTCCCGCTGCTCGAGCAGGTCGCGCGCGCGGGCAAGCCGCTGCTCATCATCGCCGAGGAGGTCGAGGGCGAGGCTCTGGCCACGCTGGTGGTGAACAAGATCCGCGGCGTGCTCAACACCTGCGCGGTGAAGGCGCCGGGCTTCGGGGATCGCCGCAAGGCGATGCTCGAGGACATCGCCATCCTCACCGGCGGCAAGATGATCGCCGAGGATCTCGGCATCAAGCTCGAGAACCTCACCCTCAATGACCTCGGCCGCGCCAAGCGGATCGTGGTGGACAAGGACAACACCACCATCATCGACGGCGCGGGCCAGCAGAAGGACATCGAGGCGCGCGTCAAGCAGATCCGGGTGCAGATCGAGGAGACCACCTCGGACTATGACCGCGAGAAGCTGCAGGAGCGCCTCGCCAAGCTGGTCGGCGGCGTGGCGGTGATCAACGTCGGCGCGGCCACCGAGACCGAGATGAAGGAGAAGAAGGCCCGGGTCGAGGACGCGCTGAACGCGACCCGCGCCGCGGTCGAGGAGGGCATCGTCCCCGGCGGTGGCGTGGCGTTCATCCGCTGCCTCGCCGCGCTGGAGAAGGGGGATTGGACCGAGGGCGAGAGGTTCGGCGTGGACATCATCCGCCGCGCGCTCGAGGAGCCGCTCCGTCAGATCGTCGCCAACGGCGGGATGGAGGGCTCGGTGATCGTGAACAAGGTCAAGGAAGCCAAGGGCTCCCAAGGCTTCAACGCGGCCACCGGCGCGTTCGAGGACCTGCTGGCGGCCGGCGTGATCGACCCGGCCAAGGTGTCGCGCACCGCGCTGCAGAACGCGGCCTCGGTCGCCTCCCTCATGCTCACCACCGAAGCGATGGTGGCCGAGCGCCCGAAGGAGGAGACCGCGCCCGCCGGCGCCGGCGTGGGCGGCGGCATGGGCGGCATGGGAATGTAGACCACACTTCGCGTGGTCCGTTCGTAGTTGGCAGTGAGTGGTGAGGGCGGCTCCCGGGTGACCCGGGGGCCGCTTCTCTTTTGGTGGTCCGTTCGAAGCTGGTCGTGAGTGGTGAGAGGCGGCTCCCGGTTCGGGGGGCCG
>JADGHL010000070.1 GCA_019686135.1 Myxococcaceae bacterium
CGCAGGGGGGGTTTCTTCGTCTCATGTGTGGGGTGGGGCGGTGGGCCCGCACCTGGCGGGCGGGGCGGTACCACGACCCACTCCTCACCAGTCACGACTCACTGACGGTGGTGAGAATTTCGGCGCCGGTTTCGGTGACGAGGATGGTGTGCTCGAATTGAGCGCTGCGCTTGCCGTCGGCGGTGACGACCGTCCAGCCGTCGCTCCAATGTTTCACCTGCCAGGTGCCTTCGCTGATCATCGGCTCGATGGTGAAGACCATCCCCGGCTGCATGATCGTGGTGGCTTCCGGGTCGTCGTGATGCGGGATCTGGAGGGCGGTGTGGAAGGTCTCGCCGATCCCGTGGCCGGCGTAGGCGCGCACCACCGAATAGCCGTGCTTGTTCGCGTACGGCTCGATCGCCTGGCCGATGACCCGGATCGGAAGGCCCGGCTTGACCGCGGCGATCCCGATCTCGAGGCACTCCTTCGTCACCTGCACCAGCCGGCGGCCCGCCTCGTCGACGTCGCCCACCAGGAAGGTGGCGCTGCAGTCGCCGTGGAACCCGTCGAGGTAGATGGTGACGTCCAGGTTGACGATGTCGCCGTTCTCCAGCGGGCGGGAGTCCGGGATCCCGTGGCAGACGACTTCGTTCACCGAGGTGCACAGCGACTTCGGATACGGCGCCACGCCGCGGCCGCCCGGGTAGTTGAGCGTGCTCGGGTAGCCGCCCTCGCGGATGTAGAGCTCGTGGGTGATGGCGTCGATCTCGTCGGTGGTGATGCCCGGCCGGACCGCTTCGCCCGCGGCCTTGAGCACGCGGGCCGCCGCCGCGCAGGCGCGCCGCATCTTCACCAGCTTCTCAGGCGGCATGATCAGCGAGTCCATCGACTTCGGCGCGCGCCGCCCCGTTTCGGCGTAATCCGGGCGGGGGATCTCCGGCGGTACCGGGCGGCGTGGGCTGATGACGCCCGGCTTCACCCGACGCACGCCCGACGTCCCCGTTTCCGCCGCGCGCTTGCGCAGCTCCACCGCATCCGCGCTCTTGTGACACTTTTTGTATTTCGTTCCGCTGCCGCACCAGCAGGGCTCGTTGGGCCCCGGGAGCACCGCGGGCTGGACTGTCACGTTCATCGCGGCCAAGTGTAAGCGCGACCGCGCGCGCGCGCCCCGGGAATGACGCCCCTGCTGCACTCGGGGGCCGGTTGCGGTGTTATCCAGAGGCGATGTTGCCCGAGGGAGCCACCTGCGCAGTGCACGCCTCCGCGCCCGCCAAGCGGACGTGCACGCGCTGCGGCGCATTCGCCTGCCTGAGCTGTCCAGAGAACCCGTTCTACCCGGGCATGTGTCCCGCCTGTTCGGCCCGCATGGCGCAGCCGGCGTCGCTCCGCTCCTACCTGGCCATCACCTTCTCGGGCCTCTCCGCCACCATCTATTGCCTGCCGTTCGGAATCGTCGGCGCCATCCTCGGCCACCTCGAAGTGCAGGCCATCGACCGCGGCGAAGCGCCCCTCTCCGGCCGCGGCTACGCCAACGCCGCCCGCTGGATCGGCGTCGTCACCGGCGGCCTGACCATCGCCATCGCCCTGATCGGCGGAGTCCTGGCCCTGATCTCGGCCGTCGACTGAAGCGGCCCGGGTCGCCACGACTTACAACTCACGACTCGCAACTCACCACTCACTACTCACCAGTCACTTCCGACGCGAAAGCCAGTAGCGCCAGATGAACAAAGCGAGGGCGGTGGGCGTGGCGGTGAAGGCGGAGACGTTCATCGCCCGCTGCAGGTCTTTGCTTTCCGTGAGCGGCACCGCTTTGCCCGCGTAGTAGGCCTCGAAGGTGCCCACCAGCGCGTACTGCTTCGACTGCAACCAGAAGATGCACGCCAGCGTCACCACCGCGCCGATGGTGAGCAGCCACGCCAGCCCCCGACGACCGTGCCGCAGAAGGTGCGCGTTCGCCAGCGCGCCCACCACGCCGAAGAGCGCGCACAGGGCGACGAAGACGACGTAGGCGATCGGCAGCGTCACCTCCCGCGCGTCCTTCAGGTACACGAGCATCCAGTCGGGGAACGCGAAGAAGCACCAGCCCACCGACAGCCCGTAGAGCACGCCCCAGCCCCCGCCGATCAGTGCGGTGCGCGACGTCTCGCGCTCCGGGTCCTTTGCGATGAGGCGCGCGGAGATGAGCGCGAACGCGAGGCCGAACAGCAACGCCGTGGGCGGATCCAGGATCACCGTGGACAGCAGCGTGGGCAGGTGCATGACGGGTCCCCGAAAATGCGCGACACGATACGTTGCGTCGAGAACGCGATGCCAATAGCATCGCGTCACTCACTCGCACTCATCCCGAGTGCCAACGGAGGGAACACATGGCCGCGAAGAAGAAGACCGCGAAGAAGACGTCGGCTGCGAAGAAGAAGACCGCGAAGAAGCCGGCTCCGAAGAAGACTACCAAGAAGAAGTAGCCACGGTCCTTTCGCGGACCTGAACGGCTCGGCGGAGACGCCGAGCCGTTTTCATTTCTGCGAACCTTGCGCGCATGTCTCTTCGCCCCGACGAGCTGGAAGCGATCGCCCGCGAGCTCGACGAGCGTGTGCGCGGCGCCTTCGTGCAGAAGGCCTTCGCGCCGCTGCCGCGCGTCGTCTTCCTCGAACTCCGCCAACCGGGCCGCACGGTGCGCCTGTGTCTCTCCGCGGAACCGGGCGTGGCGCGGCTCTCCGTCGCGCGTGAACGTCCGCCGTCTCCGGAGGAACCGGCCGGCTTCCAGCGCTGGCTCCGCAAGGAGCTGATCGGCGCGAAGCTCGAACGCGTGGAGGTGATCGCCCCCCTGGTGGTGCGGCTCTGGTTCGATCATCACGGGCTCGATCGCCGCCTCGTCGCCGATCTGCGCGGCAGCGGCGCCAACCTCTTTCTGCTCGACGGCGCAGACCGCCTGCTCGGCGCGTCGGTCCCCGCGCCCCATCTTCGCCCCGGCGCGACGCTCACGTTCGAAGCCCATCCCGCCGCGCCGAAGCCGTCGCCCGGGGACGAACGCCTCCGTCCGGATCCTGCAGCCGACTTCCCGCTCGCCGAAGCCGCCGAGGCGCTCTACGGCGCGCGCGAATCCTCTCGCCGCGCCCAAGAGATCCGCCGCCGCCTCACCGCGCCGCTCAAGGCCAGGCTCAAGCGGCTGGAGGGAACGCTCGCCAAAGTCGAGGCGGAGATGAACCGGGGCGAGGAGATCGAACGCCACCGCGCGATGGGCGAGCTGCTCGCGCAGAACCTCTTCCGCTTCCAGCAGGGCCAGCGGACGGCGCGGCTCACCCGCTACACGGAGACCGGCGCCGAGGAGATCGAGGTGACGATCGATCCCCGCCGCACCGCGCGCGAGGAGGCGGACTGGCACTTCCACCAGTACCGGCGCCTCGCCCACGGCGTGGAGCACGCGAAGCGCCGGCACGCCGAGCTCTCGCTCGAACGCGAACAACTCCGCGACGAGCTTCGGGCTATCGAAGCGATGGACGACGCGGCGCTGCTGGAGGAGGTCGACGTCCTCTCCGCGCGGAGGCACGGCGGGCCCGTGCGCGGCAAGCCTTATAAAGAGTACGTCGCGGTGAACGGCGCGCGGATCCGCGTGGGCCGCAGCAGCGAGGACAACGACACGCTCACCTTCCGGATCGCCCGGCCGTACGACTGGTGGTTGCACGCGCGCGGCGTCCCGGGTTCGCACGTCATCCTCGAGGGCACCCGGAACCAGCCGCCCGACTCGGAGGCGCTGGTCGACGCCGCGCATCTGGCGCACCAGCACTCGAACCTGAAATCGGAGCCGCGCGGGGAGATCGCCTGGACCCAGGTGAAGTACGTGAAGAAGCAGAAGGGCGGGGCGCCCGGGCAGGTCACCTTCACCCGAGACCGGACGCTGGTCGTGCGGATCGAACCCGAGCGGCTCGAGCGCCTCAATCGCTCGCGCACCGATCTCTGATCCGGAGGCTGGCTCTCACGGCCGACGACCGTCCGGCGTACGGAGCGCCGGGAAGCCTCCTTTGTCCCCCTACATAAGGAGGCGACGCGCCGCGTCAGTTTCGAGTGAGGCAGGATGCTGCGTTGATCGCCAGACGGGCGCCGTGCTAGACGACCGCGCTCTTTGACGCAGCGCCCGGGTGGTGGCGGGTGTGGGCACTGCAGGTCACCGGGGCTGGTCGGTGACGCTTTCGTGTCGCTCTCGAGGTGGGTGTTGATCGATTCGCTAACGGTGTCGTGCCCGGCACCTGGACCGCGCCGTGGGAAACCCGGCCCCCTCCTCGAACATTCCAAAGAAAATCTGCAGGCTTGCGTCCGCTCGTTCCCCGGCATGGGACGTGGAATGGCCGTTGAATGCCGCACCCGGACCGCTCATCGCGCGCCGGCCGGAGGAGGTGCCCGTTGAAGAAGCTTCTGACTGCAGTGGTGGTGCTGGCACTGGCGCCTCTCGCCGCGCTGGCGGAGGACGCCGCACCGGCTGCTCCCGCGTCCGCTCCTCCGGCGGCGTCCGCTGCCACCGGACCCGCAGTTTCGGCGTCGGCCCCGCCGGCGGCACCGGCGGCGCCGGCCGCGACCATCGTGGCCACCCCAGGAGCAGACGATCCCGAGAACGCCCCGCCGGGGTTCCACATGGGCGTTGGGCTCGACAACTCGATCAACCAGTCGGTGTTCCGGTTCAGCCCGTACAAGGACCCGTTCGTCGGCAGCTCGGTGGTGCTCACGCCGTCGTACTCGTTCCGCCTCAAGAGCGTGAAGCTGGCCGCCTCCGCCAACGCGTCGTTCTCGTACGAGTACACGCCGCCGAACAGGCCCACCGGCCGCCACTGGGAGTATGGCGACATCGCCGTCGGGCTCTCCGCGCCGGCCATCTACAAGGATGAGACGTTCACCGGCATCACCCTCACCCCGCGGATCGGCGTGACGTTGCCGGTGTCCTTCGCCAGCCGCTTCCGCCACACCATCACCAACCTCACCGCGGGCGTGGGCCTCGGCCGCAGCTTCGGCAAGCTCAACGTGGGGCTCAGCCTGGGCGCGGGCCACACCTTCTACACGGAGACGACCCGCAACATCACCCCGGAGGAGGCGTCGATCCGGGACGAGGAGGAGAACCTGATCTTCATCTGCCGCACCGACTCGGACAACTGCGGCCTGCGCGGCGTGCCCACCCTCTACGCGCTCTCCGCCGGCGCCAACGCCAGCTACGCAGTCACCGATCGTCTCGGCGTCTCACTCGCGTTGGGCCTCAGCAAGGCGGTGAAGCTTCCCATCCCCGTGGACGATCTCTCCTCCCGCAAGTTCCGGAGCGATGGCACGCCGGCGGTGGTGTCGGACGCCTCGGGCGATCACATGGTCGGCTCCGTCGGCGCGAGCTATCAGCTCACCGACAGGGTGGGCGCTTCGTTCTCGGTGGCCACCTCGGCGACGCCGAAGACCAAAGACGCCAAGGCGTTCTTCTTCCCCTGGTTCAACAACAACATCGACGCCTCGTACACCAGCTTCGCGCTCGGCCTGAACGCGTCCTTCTAACCCTTTCCCCTTCCCGAAGATCCCATGCCGAACTCCCTCGGAGGCAACATGAACCGGACGCACACGCGCCTGTGGGGCGCCGCGATCGCCGCGCTCGTGGCGGTGGGCTGCGCGCAGCAGAGCGGCGACATCTCCTACGTGCAACCGAACTACGTGAAGAAGTCCGATCTGCTGGACGGGATCTGGTACTTCCGCAACACGGTCACGCACACCCCGCCCACCACCGGCATGACCTTCGCCGGCGAGATCGGCAAGCTGGAGAAGATCGTCTTCGAGATCCAGGAGGACCACCTCGTCGGCTACCGGGCCTATCCGACGATTCCGGGCCAGGATCAGAGTGTGGAAGATGCATCGAAGCCGTCCGGCGTTACGACCCGGTGGTGCAAGGGTCAGTCGAATGGGACGTGCGTCGGCGGGCTGCCGTACTACGGATCGCCGGTCGTCATCTTCCCGATCGAGAAGCACTTCGACATCCAGCGCGGCTACGACCCGGCCACCGGCGAGACCACCAACACCATCAACGAGAACGCCTCCGACCGCCCGTGGAACGAGCGCGAGTACATCCGCGTGGACTGGGCGCACAACCTGGCGGGCGCGCGGCTGGGGATCGCCGAGGTCCTCAACTACGCCGGCAACTCTGACTACGGGTCGATGATCCATGCCAACGAGCCCGGAACGGATCCCTACGACTGGCCGCGCAAGGAGTACTCCGGCGAGGGGCCGGACGCGAAGCTCACGTACTTCGACTTCACCGCCCGCTACACCGCAAAGCCGGACAGCTACACGTGGGTCGATGACTACGGCAACCCCGTCTACACCGCCCCGCTGTGCTGGTACTCCCCCGGCTACGACTGCACCTCGCAGCAGATCGAGATGCGCACGTCGCTGGCGAAGGTGGATCCCAACGTCACCAATGACTACGAGCCGCTGGTCTACGGCAACGACCTGATGGCCAAGTTCGGCTACTTCCGGACCGAACGCCTCAACTACGACCGCCGCTTCGGGTTCTACGAGTCCGACCGGATCCTGCTCGCCAACCGCCACCGGATCTGGAAAGAGTCCTTCGAGAAGGACGCCAACGGGAAGCCGGACTGGAGCCGGCCGATCCCCTTCAAGGACCGCACTCCGAAGCCCATCGTCTATTACGTCACCCCGAAGGAGCGGATGGGTGGCGGCTCCACCGGCGACTCGCAGGCGGAGTACGACGAGTACTGGTCCGTCGCCAAGGACCTGGAGAAGGCGTGGGATCACGCGTTCCGGCGCGCGGTCGCCGCGGCGCAGGGCAAGGGGGACGACCTCTCCGGCGTCCCGCAGATGCTCTACATCTGCCCCAACCCGGTGCCGCAGGACGCCACCGCGGATGTGATCGCCAACTGCGGTCAGCCGGGCTTCGAGGCGCGCTTCGGCGATCTGCGTAAGAGCTTCTTGTGGACCGTGCCCGAGGCGGTGCCCAACGGGCTGCTCGGCTACGGCCCCTCGTCCACCGATCCGGAGACGGGCGAGATCATCTCCGCCAACGCCAACACGTACTCCGCCGCGGTCGCCACCTACGCGCAGTACGGCCTGGATCTGGTCAACGCCATCTCCGGCGACACGGACCTCGACGAGCTGATCAAGGGCCAGGACGTCGCCGACTACTTCAAGTCCCACACCCCGTACGCGGCGGTGCAGGGCAAGACTGCGCCGCTGAAGAGCGCGCTCTCCGCCGACCAGGTCACCAAGTCCTCCGAACCGTCGACGGGCGCGTTCTCGAAGCCGACAAACAGGATGGCCTCGCTGCTGGCGCGCATCCGCGCCTCGGGTGGGCTGCAGCCGGCCGGCGGGGACCGGATCATCTCCGCCGCGGAGAAGCTCCACACCCGGCCGGATCTGGAGTCGCTCATCGTCGACAATCCGGAGCTCGCGGACGACGCGCTCACGCTGTTCCCGGTGTCGGTGCGTCAGGCCGCTGCCCAGAATCCGGATCTGGCGCGCACGCTGCGGCGTGAGGTGCTCGCCAACCTCCCGCAGCTGGTCGAACGGGAGAAGGCGCGCAAGGAGTTCTTCGCGCGCAACAACATGTGCTTCTCGCTCGAGGACTTCGAGGACCGGCCGATGTTCGCGCTGGCCCTCAAAGAGTCCCAGCAGCGCGACGCGAAGATCGCGTCCCTGATGGCTGACGGGAAGACCGCGGCCGAGGCCCGCGCCATCGCCGACGAGGACATCCGCAAGCGCTTCCGGCAGCGGGTGTGGCGCGCCACCGCCGAGCACGAGATCGGCCACACCTTCGGCCTGCGTCACAACTTCCAGGGTTCGTTCGACGCGCTCAACTACTTCGACACCTACTGGGATCTGCGCAAGGAGACCCTGTTCGTCGACCAAGGCACCCCGAACAACCCGCACCTCGTGCTGCCGCGCACGCCGGCGGATCTGAAGAACGTCTCAGACGGCACCGAGGATCAGCTCACGCTGGGGATGATGGACTACGAGTACTCGTCCATCATGGACTACGGCGGGAAGGTCAACAGCGACTGGCAGGGCATCGGCAAGTACGACGAGGCGGCGATCCTCTTCGCGTACTCCGGTGGCAGCTCCCCCGGCTACGTGGAGATCTTCAAGAACGAGCTGCGCACGACGCCGGAGACCTGGGAGGGATCGGACGGCAAAACGGTGACCATCACCGGCGCCGGGTACGACGTGCCGGTCATCAACGCCCTGCGCACCAGCACCGCGGTGCCGAACTACACGGAGCGCTTCCACTACTCCACGCTCCCGTTCCACTTCGCGATGCAGGAAAACGATCCGGAGGTGGCGATCGTCACCGGCCTCAAGAACATGAAGGAGCGCACCGTCGCGCCGTGGTCGTACGTGAAGGAGAAGACCGAGGCGCTGCGCCAGCTGCTCGAGACCAACCCGGTCCCGTCGCCCGAGCAGGTCGCTGCGCTGGATGTGCCGGCCGAGGTCCCCTACATGTTCTGCACCGACGACCACGTCGACGCGCTTCTGTCGTGCCACCCGTGGGACCGCGGCCCGGACTATTACGAGATCAACCGCGGCTGGCTGGAGGACTACTGGAACGGGTACTTCTTCAGCCACTTCCGCCGCGACCGCCTCTTCTTCAGCTCCGGCCGCGCGATTGACGGCGCCTTCAACACGTTCTCGGACGTGTCCAGCATCTACAAGCACTGGGTGCACGCGTTCTACGGCGCCAACTCGAACCAGCAGGCGTTCCCCGACTACACGAAGCCTCCGTTCGGCTACGACGCCACCCTTCAGGACACCTGGACCATGGCCACCCTGGAAGGGATCAACGACCTGCTCAAGGTGATGGCCATCCCGCCGGCCGGCTTCTACATGAAGTGGACGCCGGACGACGTGGGCGCGCCCTACTACGTGCCGGAGTCCCGCTGGGACGTCATCAGCGAGGGCTACGACTTCGACAACCTCACCGACGAGGGCCGCAAGCAGTACGAAGGCTACTACTCCAGCCGCTACAACGCTTCCGCGTTCGCCATGCTCCCGCGCGGTGACGCCCGGCGGATGTACAGCCGCTACGACTACAAGGCCGGCTTCGGCTTCTGGGATCGGCTCGCCGAGGTCGGTCACTACAACGACCAGATCGGCGCGATCTTCGCCTCGGTGATGCCTTACGCCCGGTTCCTCGGCGCCGACGAGGACGCGGACCCGGATCGCTACAACATTCCGTACTACCTCACCTTCCGCGACGAGCTCGGCAACACCTACGGGTCGATCTGGGCGCTGGACGAGAACGCGCTCTCGCCGACCATCTATCTGCAGAAGCAGCCGGGCGGCGCCACCCAGCCGAAGATGGTCTTCCAGCGCCTCGTGAAGGGCGAGAACTACGTCGAGAACTTCCAGTGGCCGCCCGAGCCGGTGATCCCCTCCGGTTCCAACGCGGCGCGGGCGAACCAGCAGACCACCTGGACCGCGCGCATCTACTCGCTCTACCTGGGAATGGCGCTGTTCAACGTCAACTACGACCTCGACTACGCCAAGCAGAACCAGATCATCAAGCTGGGCGGCAAGGAGGACGTCACCGTCCCCGCCGGCTGGGAGAAGTACGAGGTGGAGGACGTCACCACCGGCGCCCGCTACGCCGCGCTCAAGCAGATCGGTGCGCCGGATACGCCGGCGGTGCGGATGATCAACTGGGCCCGCTACTACCGTGACGTCGCCGCGGATCCCACCGCGTTCCCCGGCATCCTCACCGACGCGGAGAAGGCGGACCCGGTGAAGGTGGAACAGACGAAGAAGCAGTACCTCGAGGCGTTCAAGTCGCAGCTGTCCAACATGGACATCGCGCGCGGCATGTACGACGTCTACGGGAAGGCGTTCTGAGGTCGGCCATGAACAACGAACTCTCTGGAGCCATGACGATGAGCCGCACGCTGAAGATCGCCGCGCTCGCGCTTGCCGCCGCGTTCGCTGCCGGGTGCACCGGTGGGCCGGACCTCGTCGACAGGACGCAGCCCAACTACCTCAAGAAGTCCGACCTCACCGATGGCACCTGGTACATGCAGGACACGGTGATCGAAGTGCCGCCCACCACCGCGGTGGCCGTCGTGGGCGAGCAGTCGAAGCTGGAGAAGATCCGCTTCGAGGTGCAGGAGGACTACCTCGTCGCGTACCGCACCTACGAGGAGTTCCCCGGGTCGGACCCGACGGTGGACCAGCAGCACTCCACCATCGGACACGTGGTCACCACCGAGGGGAAGCCCTACCGCGGCGCCCCGGTGGCCGCCTGGAGGATCGAAAGCCACTTCGACCGGATCCGCGACTACAACCCGGCCACCGGCGAGCAGTCGAACGTGCTGGTCGAGAACACCACCGACCGGCCCTGGTACGAGCGCGACTACATCCGGGTGAACTGGGCGTCGAACGCGATCACCAACTACGACATGCTCGCGGCGAACACCGGGTCGTTCGTGAACACCTACGTTCAGCCGATCGACCAGAACGTGGGGGACGACGCGTTCCGGATGGAGCGGGACGCCAACGGGAAGGTGACCTACTTCGACGCCACCATCCGCGCCTACTGGGAGCCGATGACCTATGACTACCCGGGGTACGGCCTCATCCCGTACTGCTGGCTGGCTCCGGATGCGGACTGCGCCGGCGCGATGGTGAAGACCCGCACCTCCTTCCGCCGCGTCGACGAGAAGCACGTCGCGGACTACGAGCCGCTTCGCTACGACGACACCCTGATGAAGAAGTTCGGCTTCTTCCGGGTGGGCTGGAACATGGAGCGCCCCACCTACGACCGGAACCGCGGGCCCACGCTCTCCGGCCGGTTGATGTTCGCGCAGCGCCACAACATCTGGGAGCGCGCCCACGACGAGAATGGGGCGGTCATCCCGGTCGAAAAGCGCACCCCGAAGCCGATCGTCTACTACCTCTCGGACAACTATCCGGCCGACCTGATGGAGTCCGCGCGCGGGATGGAGGCCTCGTGGGACAAGGCCTTCCGCCGGGCAGTCGCGGTGCCGCGCGGCCTGGAGATCTCCGACGTGCCGCAGATGTTCTACGTCTGCGAGAACCCGGTGCCCCCGGGCGCCCCGGCGGCCTGTGGCCCCGAGGGCCTGCACGTGCGGCGCGGCGACATCCGCTACAACATGGTCAACTGGGTCGACGAACCGCAGATGGCCGGCCCGCTCGGCTACGGCCCGTCCGGCGTCGATCCGGAGACCGGTGAGATCGTCCACGCGGTGGCCAACATCTACGGCGCGGGCATCGACAACATCGGCGGGACCACCCTGCAGCTGCTGGATGTGATGAACGGGGAGATCTCCCTGGAGGACCTCATCGCCGGCAAGGACGTCGACTCCTTCCTCGCCGACAACCGCCCGCCCACGGACCCGCGGCGGCAGGACGGCCCTGCGCAGTCGAAGTCGGGGCTGACCAACGACGCCACCCAGAAGGGCGCGGCGTTCGCGGCGATCACCGGCAACCTCAAGGCGAAGATCGACGCCTTCCGTCAGGCGCGGTCGCTGCCGTTGCGCAAGGAGGACCGCCGCGCGGTGGTGCGCGACCTCATCCATCAGTCGCCCGAGCTGGAGGCGGCGATCATCGACGACCCCGAGGTCCGCGCGATGGTGATGGCCGCGGCGCCGGGCGACACCTGGCGGCAGAAGCTCCAGTCCGACCCCGGCCTCTACCGCAAGGTGGCGTCGGATACGATGCTGCGCATCGACGAGCTCAACAACCTGTTCAAGGCGCGTGAGGAAGCCGCCAGCCGCAACGGCATCTGGCTCGCCGAGTTCTCCGACGGCGCCTACATCTGGATGGCGAAGGACATCCAGAAGACCTACCAGGAGCGGGTCGCCGCCTATCAGGCGGAAGGCAAGAGCCTCCAGGAAGCGCAGACCCTGGCCAAGACGGATGCCTGGACCCGCGTGCGCAACAACCTCAACCGCTTCATCTGCGAGCACGAGGTCGGCCACACGCTCGGCCTGACGCACAACTTCATCGGCACGTTCGATGCGATGAACTACCAGGACGGGTACTGGGAGCTGCGCAAGAAGACCATCGGCGTCATGGCCGGCGGCAAGCGCGTGCTGCCCATCACCCCGGCGGATCTCGCCGCAGCGGCCGAGCCCACCCAGGAGCAGCTCGATAAAGGGATGGCCTCGTACCAGTACTCCACGGTGATGGACTACACCGCGCGGTTCCCCAACCACCCGCACGGCATCGGCAAGTACGACGAGGCGGCGATCCTCTTCGGCTACGCCGGTGGCGGCGAGCCCGGCTGGGTGGAGGTGTTCGCGGATACCCGCGTCGATCACCAGACGCCAGCGGAGGCGTACGCCAACCCCAACCAGGTGGTGGAGACCACCAACATGGCCAAGCCGATGGTGATCCGCGGCGCCCACGCGGAGATTCCGCTGGCGCAGGTGGAGCACTGGACGCCGGCCAGCACCTTCTACACCGACCGGTTCCACTACACGACGCTGCCCTTCCACTTCGCCGACAAGGGGCTCCCGTTCGACCAGGCGCTCGACCAGGGCATCGCGCGCATGCAGAACCGCACGTTCCGGAAGTGGTCGGAGATGAAGAAGATCTACGACCAGATCGAGTTCTTCCGGGACGAGTACTACCTCAACGGCCGGGACCTCGATCCGGACGTGGGCGGCGATCCGGACTGGGTGCGCGCCAGTAAGATCGTCGGCGCGGTGGCGGCGCTCCAGCCGGACCACAAGGTCCCGGTGGAGGTGCCCTTCATGTACTGCTCGGACTACGAGGTGGGCGCCAACCTCGCCTGCAACCGGTACGACGCCGGCGCGGACTTCTATGAGATGACCCGCGACTGGATCGAGCGCTACGACGACTACTACGCGTTCTCGAACTTCCGCCGCGGCCGCGCCTTCTTCAACCCGATGGCGGTCTGGCAGAACAAGTTCGTCCGGTTCTCCAACAACTTCCCGAACGTCTACCAGCACTGGTACTTCGACATCTTCAGCGCGCAGGACTACTACAAGATCAGCACCCAGGACATGGAGGCGTCGTTCGGCGTCGGCGATCCGATCTTCCAGAACTACTGGACGATGGCGGTGATCGACGGCGTGAACCATCTGATGGGTGAGCTCGCGCAGCCGTCTGCGGGGTACTTCGGCAAGGACGCCACCACCGGACGCTGGGTGCACCTGGCGGAGAACAACCCGTCCAACACCCGCTTCTCGCCGGCGGACGAGACCGCGCTGCGCGACGCGCTCACCACCGGGACCTCGCCGCAGTACACCGACATCGTCTACGTGCCGCGTGGACCGGGCCGGAGCATGTACACGCTCTTCGACACGGACGGGTACGACTCCTTCACCCGCGTCAACGAGATGGGTCACTTCTGGGATCAGTACGGGGCGTTGATCGCGCTGACGACCAACGACACCAACTTCCTCGGCGTCGACCAAGGGGCGGACGCGCTCAAGTACTCGCTGCCGTACTACCTGACCTTCTACAAGGAGCTCACCGACGAGTTCAGCGCGGTGTGGCTGCAGAACAACGCGCTCTACACCTCCGGCCTCATCAAGAACGGTGACGGCACCGCCCGCATCGTGCGGCCCACGCTGGTTCGTGGCGAGAAGTTCATCGACGGCTTCGTCTACCCGCCGATCCAGGAGCCGCTTTCCACCCAGCCGCAGCCTGAACCGGTGGAGGCGTCGCCCACCTTCGGTTCGCGCTTCTTCACCCAGCTGTTCGGCATGGCGTACTTCTCGTCGAACTTCGACCTCGGGTACGCCAACGAGAACCAGGTCTTCCGGCTCGGCTCCGGCGACGCGCTCGACCCGGCGCCCGGGTACGAGGTCGTCACCTTCGACGATCCGTTCGGCGGCGGCTACACCTACGCGACGCTCAAGAAGATCGGTTCCACCGAGCTGACCGCGGCCGCCTGGCAGATCGAACAGGCGAAGAAGCTGAAGAGCGACTGGGACTTCAAGCTGCAGCAGTCGCAGAACCCGGCGCTCTCGCCGGAGGAGCGCGCGGAGTGGGCGCGGCTGGCGGCGGAGTATGAGGGCAAGACCCGCGACGCTGTCCGCAACCTGGAGATGATGCGCGGCCTCTACGACATCTTCGGGCGCGACTGGTAGCGGCCGCGTCCGTCAGGTGAAGCACTCCGGCGCGCTCCGGCTCTCGTGGGCCGGGGCGCGTCGTTCTTCGGGCGTCTGCCGATGACCGGACCCGGCTCCGTCTGTGCCCGCTGTCCGAAGCTGCTCGGCGCCTCCTGCTGCGAGGTGAAGCCGGGAGAGCACCTCGCCACGCTCACCCGGGCAGATGTGGCGCGGATCCGAGATCACCTCCGCCGTGCCGCCCACACCTTCGTCGACGAAGAGGTGCTCAGCGACGCCGAAGTTCGGGATTACGAGGCGAGGCGGCCGCTGTACCGCGGCTACTTCCGAAGGGGCCCGGTGCGCTGGACGCTGCGGCAGCACGACGGCGCCTGCGTCTTCCACGACCGCGCCAGGGGCTGCGTGCTCCCGGTGGAGGTCCGCCCGCTGGCGTGCCGGCTCTATCCGTTCGAACAGTTCCCGGACGGAAGCTGGAGCGTCCAGATGGGCCGCCACGGCGACATCGCCGCCGCGCAGCGGGCGGGCGGTGCGTGCCTCGCCGTCGAGGAGGCCACGGACATGGACGAGGTCCTCGCGGCGTTCGGCACCACCCGCGACGAGGTGGAGCGCCTGGGTGCGGAGCTGGCCGAGGCAGTGTCGGAGCACGGTCGCGGCCGGGAACGCTGAGGCTTCCTTCGGTCCGCTTCGTGCCGGCGGTGACCGCGTCTGGCCGGGCCGCCCCGCCGGCGGGTGAGCAGGCGACGGAACACCGGCCACCGCCTTGAGTCCGCTCCGTGCACCGGTAGGATCGGCCGCGCCTCGTGAGCACTTCCGCCCGCCAACTGCAGCTCGAGTTTCCGTTGACGCCGGCGCCTGCGCAATCTCCGGACACCGGCGAGCGCGCGCGCACATCCTCCGGGCCCGCTCCGGCCTTCGGGCGCGTCGCAGAGCCGGTGGTGGACGTGGCGACACCCGGGCCCATCGGACCGCTGCACGATCGCGCAGAGCTGTTCGCGCGCGCCGAGTCGCTGGCGCGTCACCTCTCCGCCGAGCTGGGGATGCCGGTACGTCTCGCGGTGACGGACAACCGGTCGACCATGGTGTCGTTCCGCCGCGCCAGCTCGTCGCTGCGGCTGCGGTTGCACCACATGTTCCTGGACGCGCCGGCGCCGGTGGTGCGGGCGATTGCGGACTACGCCGGACGGGGCCGCCGGAGCGCCGGGCCGGTGCTGGACGAATACATCCGCGTGCAGCAGCCGCGGATCCGCAAGGTGCGCGACGCACGGAGCGGTCACCTGGTCGCGCGCGGCGTGCACTACGACCTGCGCGAGATGTTCGACGCGCTGAACGAGCGCTACTTCCAGGGCGGGATCCAGGCCACGATCGGCTGGGGCCGCTGGTCCTCGCGGCGGCGGCGCAAGTCGATCCGCCTGGGCGTGTACGACCACCAGACCCGGGAGATCCGCATCCACCCCGCGCTGGACAAGGCGGAGGTGCCGCGCTTCTTCGTGGAGTTCATCGTCTTCCACGAGATGCTCCATCAGCTGTTCCCGAGCTCGAACGTCCCCGGCCGCCGCGTCCACCACCCGCGGGCGTTCCGCGATCGCGAGAAGGCCTTCCCGCACTACGAGGCGGCGATCGCCTGGGAGAAGGCCAACCTGCGGACCCTGCTTCGGAGCTGAGGAAGTCGACGGTCCGCCCACGGGAAGCTTGACCCACCCCCACCGCGGTCGGATTCTGCCGGGACCCCTCTATGCGACGCGCAAAGATCGTCTGCACCCTCGGACCCTCCAGCCTCGATCAGGACATGCTGGAGAAGCTGGTGGCGGCCGGAATGGACGTGGCCCGCCTGAACTTCTCGCACGGCACGCACGAACAGCACGCCGAAGCGATCAAGCGGATCCGCGCGGCGTCGCTCAAGATGCGCAAGGCGATCGGCATCCTCCAGGACCTGCAGGGTCCGAAGATCCGCACCGGCCGCTTCATCAAGGGCTACACCGAGCTCAAGGATGGCGCCGAGTTCACCATCACCACCGACGAGTCCGTGCCGGGTGACGACCACATCGTCTCCACCACCTATCCGCACCTGGCCGAGGACGTAAACCCCGGGGACACCATCCTTCTGGACGACGGGCTGCTCGAGCTTCGCGTGAAGAGCACCGACAAGAAGACGCTCGTGCGGACCGAGGTGGTGCACGGCGGGACGTTGAGGAACAACAAAGGCATCAACCTCCCCGGCGTGGCGCTCCGGGCGGAGGCGCTGACGCCGAAGGATCGCGAAGACCTCCTCTTCGGCATCAAGGCGGGGATCGACTACTGCGCGCTCTCGTTCGTGCGGCAGCCCTCCGATCTCGAGGCCGCGCGCCAGGCGATGCAGGAGGCCGGGCGGCAGGTGCCGATCATCGCCAAGCTGGAGAAGCCCGAGGCGATCGCCCGGCTGGACGCGATCCTCGACAAGACCGACGGCGTGATGGTGGCGCGCGGCGATCTCGGCGTGGAGATCCCGCCCGAGGAGGTCCCGGGGATCCAGAAGGACATCATCCGCCGCGCCAACAAGCGCGGGCTGCCGGTGATCGTCGCCACCCAGATGCTGAACTCCATGATCGACAACCCGCGGCCCACGCGGGCGGAAGCCTCGGACGTGGCGAACGCGATCTACGACGGCGCGGACGCAGTGATGCTCTCCGGGGAGTCCGCGAGCGGAAAGTACCCGCTCGAGTCGGTGGAGATGATGGACCGGATCGTCCTGGCCGCCGAGTCGTCGATGCGCGCCTCCGGCTACACGAGGGTGGTCTCCGATCCGGTCAGCCTGCCCGCGTCGTTCCCCGACGTCATTGCGGGCATCGCCTGCCGCGCCGCGCGCGAGGCGGGCGCCACGCTGATCGCCGCGTTCACCCTGTCCGGAGCCACCGCGCGGCTTCTGTCGCACTACCGCCCGCAGGTGCCGATCATCGCCTTCAGCCCGAACCAGGAGGTGCGCCGCCGGCTCGCGCTTCTGTGGGGCGTCGTCCCGCGCGTGCTGGAGCCCATCCAGGAGACCGAATCCATGGTCCGCCGCGTCGAAGAAGAACTGCTCTCCCGCGGGCTGGCGCGCAAGGGCGACCGGGTGGTGATCGTCTTCGGCGCGCCGGTGGGGCAGCCGGGGAAGATCAACTCGCTGCGGCTGCACCAGATCTAGCGCTGCCGGCCCGGGAACCCGGACCAGCGCCCGCGTCAGTGGAGCGTTACGGAACCGGTCTCGAAGATCCCGGTGCGCCCCTCGGGAATCGCGATCGTTGCTGCGCCGACTTCGAGCTGCAGGCGGTAGCGTCCGGGCTCCACGCCCATCAGCACGAACCGCCCATCCGCATTGGTGAACACGAGCTCCGGCGGGCGCATCGACTCGAAGAGCGGGATCAGCTTTCCGGTCTGCAGCGCGGCGGGCGCGCCCTTCGCATCCACCGCCCGGCCGATGAGGTACACCCGGCCCGGCGCGCCCACCCGCAGCACCGCACCCCCGCGATAGCTGGTGCGCACCGTGCGGACCTCGGCGTCGATCGACTGCCCGACCGTCAGCGACGGAGCATCGAGCCGCACGGTGGACCAGGTGTACGGCTGCACGTCGCTCAGCACCGCGGGGCCGAGGCGATCGGCCGTGGCGGCGTACGCGCCGGTGGCGGTGGGATCCACGCCGATGAAGGCGCCCTCGAGCGATTGCGTAGGGACCACCACCGCGAAGGAGTCGTTCACCGGCCGTGACCAGGCGAAGACGCCGTCGGCGAAGACGATTGCCGTTCCCACGCGCGCGTGGACCCGGTTCGTTCCGCTGGCGATCGCCAGCCCGTGGGTCACCTCCGCCTCCACCCGGCCGTGGGTGAATCGCGCCGACTCGGCAGTGCGGACCTGGCCCGCAGCGCTGGCCACGGTGGCGGCGGTGTCGACGGTGCCGCGCAGCGCAGTGACCTGCTGGTTCACGGTCGCCTCCACCTCCGCACCGTCGCGGCCACTGACGCTGGAGCTCACCACCACCGAACGCCGTGCGTCGGGCCACGCCCACACGAGCGAAAGACGGCCCTCCACCTCATGGGCGCTGCCGAAGCCCGGTCGACGGATTGCCTCCATCCTCATCCCCAGCCCGTTGGAGAACGACCGCGACACGGACCCATTGATCCACCAGCCGGGAGCCGGTCCTCCAATGGGTGGGCTCTGCGTGCGCAGCCCGGCCTCCAGGCGGGCGCTGATCCCGCTGACGAAGGACTGCGCGTAGTACGCGCTGGCCGACCACACTGCGCCGGTGCGGGAGAGCACCTCGCCGGGGGAGGAGAAGCCTCCGCTCTGGTAGTCACCCGAGATGCCGACGAGGAACGAGCGCGCGAACCCGCCGGTGCGCTGCAGCTCCCAGCGACCGCCTGCGGCCCAGCCGGGCCGCTGATGGTGGTGGCTGAACGCCGCGCTTGCAGAGAAGCTGCCCGCCCAGGTCGCCCAGAGCACCTCCGCGCCCGCGAGCTGCGCGTCGCGTTCGACCTGCAGGATCCCGCCTGCGGTGACGGACCGGCTCAAGCCCACGCGGTGCTGCAGATGGAGCATGGGCCGATCGAGCTGGTAGGCGCGGCCCGACGGTCCGGACGTGGCGGGCACGCCGACGGCGTATTGGAACTGATGCACGCCCGCGGCGAGCTGCGAGACGTCCAGCGCGGTGCGCTTGCGGACGGAGGTGGTGACACCGCGATCGTCGGTGGTGTCCAACACCACCTCGTCCGAGCCTGCCGGCAGCGCCAGCCCCTCCAGGCGGTGGGTGCCCGCAGGGAGCTGGAGCGTCTGCACCTTCTGCCCGTTCACGAGCACGTCCACGCGTGAGGGGCGCTCGAGGAACAGCTCCATCGACTCGTCCGGCCGGTACGCCCGGGTCGGATCGAGTGCAAAGGTGCGCACCGCGCTGAGTCCGAGGAGGGAACGCGGCGCGGTGAAGCGCGATCCGGAGACCGCGATGTCACCCGCGGAGAGCCGCACCAGCCGGTCGGGGAGGTCGCGCACCAGCCGCGTCTCGCCCCGGCGCCACCGAAGCCCGGGGCCCTCCAGCACCTCCGCGCGGGACTCGAGCACAAAGCCCCTGAGGTTGGCCGCGCCTTCGAGCTGGAGCTGCGCGGGCGCGCGGAGTGGTTCGGGGCCGGCCGCGCCAAAGGTGAGATCGTCCGCGACGCGGAGGTTGAGGAACGCGCTGAACCGGCTGCCGGCTGCTCCGCCTCCGGCGAAGGATGGGCCCGGACCACCCAGCTCGTAGCGCCGCTCAGCGCGCAAACGCGGCGGGATGGTCACGTGCAGGCGCAGCTTCCCGTGATCGAAGCTGCTCTCCAATCCGACGTCGAGCAGATCTCCCACGGAGAGCTCTCCCTGCCCGTCCACCCGCGCCTTCACCTTCGCCTGCGCCCCAGCGACGAGCGACGGCTCCAGCGCGCTCAGGAGCGGTGCGGCCTGGAAGCGGACGGCCCGCGCCGGCATCGTTGGAGAGACGCGCGCTGCCACCGTCCCGGTCGTCTCGCCATCACCGATCTCGAACTGGATCGGGATGGCCTGAACGCTCGCGGCCGACGTGCCGAACGCCCGCCGGAAGAGCTCGGCGTCCTGGCCCGGATCGTCGGCGGAGGCGGTGGCGGCCCCGGTGACGATCAGGGCCAGGCACGCGAGGCTGGCGCGCGTCCACACGGCGGCTCATCCCCGGGTCCGGGGTGAGACGTCGACGTCGACCGGTCCCTCCGGGATCGAAGCGGGCCACGCGAAGTCGAGGCGGCGCAGCCCGCCGGGGAGCACCACCGCGCTGGCGCCGGGGTGCGCCTGCATTGGCTGAAGCTCGGTGGTGGCGGTGCCGTCGTGCGCGCGGACACGGACGGTGAGCTCGCGCAGCGAGGCGTGCGCGCGGCCGTCGTTGGAGAGGGTGACGCGAAGGCGTGGGCGCCCCTGCGCGTCGCGCTCGAGGCCGGCGTGCTGCACCTTCACCTCCGGCTCGGCGCCCTCAGGGCGCACGTAGATCGACGCCAGATAGCGGAGCATCAGCTTGAGCTGTCCCACCCGCTGGGTGTGGGCGCCCGTGCCCACCAGACTCTCCAGCGGTACCTGCGCGACCTCCAGGCGGTAGGCCTGCTCGCGCTCCAGTCGGGGCGATCCCATCCAGGTGACGCGGAGGATCTGGCTGCTGTACGGGGGGACGATCACCTGCGCCGGGTAGACGAGGAACTCGCGGTCCGCGGGCTCGTTGTGCTCGGCACCGTCGGCGTCCACCACCCGGGTGACGACGCCGGTGGCGATGGCGATCGGCTCGTGGCCCGGGTTGGTGACCTCGAAGGTGCGGGTGGCACCCTGACCTGCGGGCGCGAGTTCGCGGGACATCGGCGACAGCCGGAAGGCGAGGGGCTCGGCTCCGGCGGAGCGCGCGGTGACAACGATCACGAGGACGGCGAAAGCGGAGAGAAGGCGCATGGCGTCTCAGCGTTCCGAGAGCGAGATCTGCAGCGCCGCCGAGTAGGTGCCCGGATCGAGGATCCCGGCGGACGTGTAGCGGATGTAGACCGTGAGAAGGACCCGGCCGGGCAACGGGCTGACGAAGCGGAAGGTGTCGCCGGAGGGCGTGAGGAAGTCGCCCGCCGATGGGCGCGGTGACCCCCGAAGCACCGCGGTCACCTCGAAAGGGACGGCGTCCCCTCCGGGTTTCGCGATGGCCCCCGAGGAGATCTCCACCACCACGCCGCGCGGGTTGTCGGAGACGACCTCCAGCTCGGCGACGCGGACGATGCGAGTGAAGCTCCCGCCGCCGTTGCCGCCAAGCTCGAGGGCGGCGGCGCTCGCGGTCGGAACGGCCCGGAGGGTCGAAGCGGCCCCGGCGGGCAGCGCCACCCCCGCTGCCAGGATGAGGAAGACCGCTTCGAACCTCCGGAGCATCGACACGTGCCGGCCGGGTCCGCTCGCCTAGTTGTCCGCGACCGTGAGGGTGATGGTCCCGGTGTACGTGCCCGGATCGAGCAGGATAGGCGGGGTGTACGCGATGTACAGGTCGCGGTCCTCGGAGCCGCTCGTGGAGTTGGAGTAGGTGTAGTCGGTGCCGGAGGGGACGGTGAAGTCCGCGCCCACCGGAGCGGCGGCTTCATCCGCCACCGTGGTCACCTGGTACGCGACCGAGTCGGTCCCGTTCGAGAGATCGCCCGACGTGACGGTGAGGGTGAGGCCGGTGGCGTTGTTGGTGGACATCGTCACGTCCGCCACCTTCACGATCTGCTGACCGATGTCGACGCCCTCGCCGCCCATGTCGAGCGCCCCGGCGCTGGAGGTGGCGACGGCGGTGACGTTGGCGGTGGAGGCGACGGTGCCGGAGAGGTTCACCGTCGCGGCGACGGCGGCAGATCCAAGGGTGAAGACGGCGGCGAACAACGAGGTCTTGATGATACGGCTGAGCTTCACGGGGTCTCCCTTTTGAAAGGTTGGGTGCTGCGGACCGAGCGCTGAGCAAGGGCGGGGCCACGCCTCAACCTGCGGAAGATTCTCGGAACCCGATGCCGCTCCAGCTGGGGTGAAGTCGATTCCTGGGTGGGTTCCGACCCCGGGCAGGGTCCAGGGATCCTTCACGAAGGCCGGCCCGCAACGAAAACGTCGCGCGCGACCCGCAGCGCCCTGGGCGCCCGCGAGCACACGCGCGACGAGTTGCGTCCGGAACGCCCAGCCTCAGCGCGTCGAAGCGAGCGCCGGGTCCTGCCGCTCCATCGCGGCGAGGACCTTGCGGAGCTCGTCGGCGTGCTCACCGTTTGGTGCCGACGCCAGATAGGCGAGGTACTCGGACCGCGCGACCTGAAGATCGCCCTCCACCTGCGAGAGCGCGCCGGCCAGCACGTGCGCCGGGGCGAAGTCGGGGTACCGGTGCCCCAGCTCGCGCAGCAGCGCGCGCGCCCGGTCGTGGCGCCCGGCATCGGCCGCCGCCACCGCCCTGCGGAACAGACGCTCCGCCGAGGTGGGCCGCCTCACCTTCACGTTCAGCTTCAACGGCGCCACCGTCACCACGCGGCGGGCGGATTCGGTTGCGCTGCCGTCGACGCCGCCGGCTGCGGAGACGGCGGGCAGGGACAGGGCGGTCACCAACGACAACGGCCAGAGCTTCGAGGCGAGGGAGTGAAGAAGGGACATGCCCTCCCGCACCGCAACGCGTGTGCCGTGTCCGAGCGCCGGAAGATCGCCACCTTCGGCGATGCGATCCCGGGTCGATCTCCGCTACCGGGTGCGGCCGAACCCGGCCGTCAACTCCGCAGCGCGGCGGCCATCGCGGCGTGGTCGTGAAAGTCGCGCGACCGGATGATGCGCCCGTCGCGCACCCGGACGATCTGCACGTTCGACACGACGAACACGTGACCGGTCGCCTTGACCTCGCCGCGATAGTCGTACTCCGCGATTACTACTTCGGGGTCGGTGGTCTCGTGGATCGTCACGCGCTCGGGTGTCAGGCGCATGGGTGAACCCTGCGCAGCGCGCGCGAAGTGCGCCCGGATCGCTTCGCGCCCTTCCAGTCGGAGGCCGCCGAGTCTCGCGTATGGAAGCTCGACGATTGCATCTTCGGAATACAGATCGGCCAGGTCGGGAGACGGCCCGCGGGCGATTCCGGCAAGAAGTTGCTCGAACACCTGTCGGGGTGTGGTCATGGTGCTCGAGTCTAGAGCACGCACGTGGCGTCACCGACGAGTCCGTTAGCTTCGGCCCCGGATGCAGTACCGCGTCGCGTTCCTCGTTGCAGGCCTCGCGCTCGCCACCGTCTCCTGTGGGCTCCCCGTCACTCGGGGGCCCTCGCAGAAGGGCGTCGTCCGCGCGTCCAACGATGAGTGTCCGTCCGGAATCTGCGTGGACGGCGTGTACTGCGCAACCTCCTGTGAGGGGACCTGCGTCGCGTACGCCGTCGAAGGCAGCGAAGGCCCCTGCACCAACGTCCCCGACGGCGCGGACCCGCGGGACGCCTAAGGTGTCGGACCGTGCGCCGGCGCCTGCGACGGCAAGGCGAACTGGGATCCAATCACCGCCGGCTGTGTCGGAGGCGCCTGCCAGAAGCGGCCGAACGGAACGTCCTGCACGCTGGCCACCCAATGTCAGAGTGGGAACTGCCTCGACGGCGTCTGCTGCAGCAGCGCCTGCGACGGTCGCTGCCAGGCGTGCAACCTCGCCGGTCGGAGGGCATCTGCAGCCCCCGGTCGGTCTTGACCGATCCCCAAGGCGACTGCGGCCCGTTCCTCTGCGACGGCGCCAGCCAGCGCTTCACCTCGTGCACGCCGGGCAACGAGACGGAGCGCTGCAAGAGCGGCGACTGCGATCCGTCCGGCGTGTGCCGGTGACTAGTGGCCGGTCAGGCCGAGCGCGCGCCGCGGAATCTCCGCTTCGACGAACACGCGGAGGAGCTCGGCGTCCACCATGCCTGCCGACGCCTCCTTGTGGAGGATGTCCAACGCCAGCGGCAGCGGGACCGCCTTCTTGTAAGGACGATCCGAGGCGGTCAGCGCGTCGAAGATGTCGCTGATGGTCATCATCTTCGACTGGAGCGGGATGGCGGCCGCCGGGATCGCCCGCGGGTAACCCTTGCCGTTGAGCTTCTCGTGGTGCGCGTAGGCGATCTCCGGGACGTTCCGGAGCGTCCGCGTCCAGGGGATCTGCTTGAGGAATTTGTACGTGTGCTCGACGTGGCTCTCGATCTCCCGCCGTTCCTCCTCGGAGAGCGACCCCTTCGGGATGGAGAGCAGCTTCACGTCGCGCTCGGTGATGAGCGGCAGCGTCTGGCCGCGCGAGTCCTCGTAGGACAGCCGCGCCAGCTCACCCAGCTTCTCGAACCCGCCCTGGGCCAGCACCGTCGGCTTGTTGCAGGTGAGAATGAAGTCGAGCACCCCGTCCAGCTCGGCGAGCTCCCGCGCGAGGCGGGTTTCCTCCTCCTGCTCGATGCGGGCGAGCGCCTCGGCGCCCTGCGTCTTCACCGCTTCGAGGCGGCGGCGCAGGCTCGCAAGCGTCCGGTGCTGCCGCGCCAGCTCGAAACGCGCGCGGAGACTCTCCAGCTCGTGTGGGTACAGCTTCTCCGCCTTGACCAGCACCGGCTCGCGCACGCCCACCTTGCCGAAGTCGTGGAGCAGCGACGCGTAGCGGATCTCCTGGATCTCCTGCGGCTTGAAGGTGGTGCCCGCGTAGGGGCCCGTGGTCACGTGTTCGAGCGCCCGGGCCAGCCCCACCGTGAGCTCCGCCACCCGGCCCGAGTGGCCGGCGGTGGTCGGATCGCGCGACTCGATGGCGATCACCGACGCCTGCACGAAGCCTTCGAACAGCCGGCTGATCTCGTCGTGGAGCACGGCGTTCTCCACCGCCACCGCCGCCTGGCCGCCGAGCGCGATCAGCATCTCCGCGTCGTCATCGGTGAAGGCGCCGCCGTCCAGCTTGTTGAGCGCCTGCAGCACGCCGGTGACCTCGCCGTTGGCGTCGCGCATCGGGACGCACAGCAGAGATCGCGTGCGGTAGTTCGTCTGCTGATCGAACGAGCGGTTGAAGCGCGGATCCTCGTAGGCGTCCGGGAGATTGATGACCTGTCCGGTGGTGGCGACCGCGCCGGCGATGCCGGAGGTGGCCTTGAAGCGGATCTCCTGGTGGGTGCCCTCGGCGATCTTCGACCACAGCTCGTCGCGGTCCCGGTCGAGGATGAAGAGCGAGCAGCGATCCGCCTCGACCACCCGCGTGGCCTGGGAAATGATGAGCGGCAGCAGCTGG
The DNA here is from genome assembly GCA_019686135.1 of Myxococcaceae bacterium. Lineage (GTDB taxonomy): Bacteria > Myxococcota > Myxococcia > Myxococcales > Myxococcaceae > JADGHL01. Next base: position 24,789 of record JADGHL010000070.1, read on the forward strand.
TCGAGATCGCGGATGGCCGCCATCGACTTGGCGACCTCGAGGATGGACTGAAGCTTGAGCTCGCGCTTCGAAGGAGACGGCACCGAAGCGGGCGCGGCGGAGACAGACAGGGGCTTGGAGTTCACGCGCGTCAGTTCCCGGGGCGAGGAGATCTCCCATCTACCACGCCGCGTCCGCGCCCGGAGACCCGTCCGCCTTCGGGCGGCGCGGCAAGGGTGGGCCGTGGCGCTGATGTGCGTCGGAGTGTTCGCGCTCGGCGGCTGCGGCGCGCGGGCCTTCCTACACCTCGACCGGCGCGTGCTCTGGGACGATCTCCGCGTGGTGCTCGGGGGCGGTGGGAACTCCACGGTGCTGTTGCACGGCAGCGACGCGCTGGTCATCGACCCCAAGATGCTCGGTTACACGCAGCGGCTGCGCGACGAGGTCGAGCGTGATCTCGGCCGCCGCGTCCGGCGGTTGATCCTTACCCACGCGCACTACGACCACGCCGGGGGAGCCACCGACTTCGCGTGGGCCGGCGCGGTGCTCGTGCACCCGAACACCCGGGCGCGGCTGCTCGCGAACGACCAGGGCCCCTGCGATCGCGAGGCGCCTCCCGCACCCCGGACGCGCGACGCCTTCCGCCGGAGCGAGCCCGTCATCTTCGACCCGCCCCACGGCGCGCTCCTGCCGGTGTGCGCGCTCCCGTTCGTCGAGGTGACCAGCGAGGTGCGGCTGTGGCTCGGCGGCGAGGAGGTGCAGGTGATGAACCTCGGCAGCGGGCACACCGACGGCGATCTCGTCGCGTACTTCCCGGACCGGAAGCTCCTGGTCGCCGGCGACCTGGTGATGAACGGCTTCCGCCCACACATCGACGAGTCCTCCGGAGGCAGCCTGCTTCACCTCGCCGACACGCTCGATCGGCTGCTCGGTTTGCCCTTCGAGAAGGTCGTTCCGGGGCATGGAGATCTCGGAGGACGGGACGTCGTCGAACGCCAGCGCCGGTACCTGCGGGCGCTCGAGGAGGATGTGAAGCGGGCCATCGCCGCCGGCGCCCCGTCGGAGGACGCCGTGGTCGGAGAGGTGAAGCTCCGCGAGGAGTTCGAGGACCTCCCGCCCATCCCCGGCGACCCCTTCGAAAAGGACGTCCGCCGGATGTACCGCGAGCTCCACGAGCGCGGAGATTGAGGGGTCGCCTCGTCGAAGCCGTAGCCGGTCCGGACCCGAGCGGCTAAGACGCCGCCATGCAGACCCCGCTCGTCGCACCGTCCATCCTCTCGGCCGACTTCGGCCGGCTCGCGGAAGAAGTTCAGGCGGTGGAGAAGGCCGGCGCGGACTGGATCCACGTCGACGTGATGGATGGGCGCTTCGTCCCCAACATCACGCTCGGGCCGGTGATCGTGGAGGCCGTGAAGCGGAGCACGAAGCTGCCCGTCGACGTGCACCTGATGATCGTCGAGCCCGAGAAGTACATCGACGCGTTCGCGAAGGCGGGAGCGGACGTGCTCACCGTGCACCAGGAGACGTGCCCGCACCTGCACCGGACGCTGCAGCAGATCCGCGCCGCCGGTGCGAAGCCGTCGGTGGTGCTGAACCCGTCCACGCCGCTCTGCACGATCGAAGACGTGCTCGATGACGTGTCGATGGTGTTGATCATGAGCGTGAACCCCGGCTTCGGCGGGCAGCAGTTCATCCCGCGCGCGGTCGACAAGGTTCGAAGGCTCCGGGAGACGTTGGATGGGCGCGGGCTGAAGCAGGTGCTGATCGAGGTGGATGGCGGGATCAACGCCCGGACCGCTCGCGACGTCGTGAACGCCGGCGCGAACGTGCTGGTCGCCGGGAACGCCGTGTTCAAGGAACCGGACTACGCGAAGGCCATCGCCGCGATCCGCGGGTGACCCGCACGGGCGCGCGTAACGATCCGCCCCAACCGCGCCGACGATCGCGCGCGACCCGCCGCGCGGAACGCCCGTGTCACCGCCGCGCTCGTGCCCCGGCAGCAGGACCTGCCGGGAAGAGGGCGTGTGCCGGGGCTCCGCCTGCGCCCGCCCAAGCGCCCACGCGCCCGGCGGCGGCGCGATCACCCCGGTGGAGGAAGCCGCACCGCAGTTCGGGCAGGCACCGGGTCGGGGCGGCGACGAGTCGGATCTCTGCCCACGCCCGAGCGCCTCAGGTGCGGTTGAGCTGCGCGACGAGAAAACGACCCCGCCGCGGGCGCGGGCGGGGGCCCCCCCCCAAAAACCCCCCCCCCCCCCCCGGCCCC
>JADGHL010000071.1 GCA_019686135.1 Myxococcaceae bacterium
ATGCATTTCGTCGGCAGCGTCATTTGTTTATAATAGACAGCGGCGGGCTCATAACCCGAAGGTCGCAGGTTCAAATCCTGCCCCCGCAAACGAAGCAGGGACGCCGACCCGGCAACGAGAGCCGGGTCGGCGTTCGCGCATTGGAACGCGCGGCTCAAAGAGCGACCGTCGGATGCCGGTCCCCTGAACGAAGATGTCGCGATGGAGTGGCATCGAGCCGTGAATTGGCTCACGTGCTACAAGCGCGCAGGCTGGGACTCAGTGGCCACGGACACGTGAGGATTCAGCTCGGCCGGTGGACGGTGAAGGTCACGATGTGGTGATCCGCTCAGCCGGTGCGCCCGACCCGGACGTTCTCCACGCGGCAGCCGCTCGACACTCCCAGTGCGGCGGTGCGCGTCGAAGCTCCTTCAGCCGGATCTCGAGCGCGCGGACGCGCTTCCTTCGACCCGCCCGGATTTCAGACGATGGGCATGAAAATCCGCAGGCCGGTGCGGCCCGACGAAGCCGCCAGCGTGTTGCGCTCGATGAAGTCGCTGTACGAGGTGTGGCCGTCGCCAGCGGTGATCGCGGTGTGGCCGTAGATGCGGCCGAGCCGCGTGGAGGTGTGCTCCCACGTCAGGACCAGGCCGGGGATCTTCAGCGCCTCGGCCAGCGACATGTGGACCTCCTTGAACTTGCTGCGGGGGAGGTTGTTGTCGATCTGGTTGCCGTTGCCCCAGACCTTGATCCCGAACGCGTTCTGGATAGCGCGGCTCACGCCGGTGGCGCACAGGCCCTGGCTGTAGTACCCGCCCATGCTCAGCGCCGCCGCCCGGCCGGCCGCGGCGAGCCGCTTCATCGAGTTGGTCACGTTCTTCGGGCTGCCGCTGCTCCGGTGCACCGTCGGGCTGGAGCGCGACCCGCTGCTGCTGCGGCGCGCGGGCTGGAAGCTGTCGCTACGGCCGGGGATCCGCAGGGTGTCGCCCGCGTAGATCAGGTTCGGGTTCTTGATGTGGTTGGCCTTCGCCAGAGCGGCGACGGTGGTGTGGTAACGAGCAGCGATTCCGGACAGCGTGTCACCCCAGCGGATCTTGTAAGTGGCCATGCGTACCTCCACCCCAATTCTCGGTGGCCGATTGGGCCGGGTTGCGCTCTGTTTCGCGGATTCTTGGAATCGAGTCGGACCGATAAATGGGCAGAGATTTCGAGCGCTTGACAGCGCGGCGCAGTGGTCTGATGTCGGTGTTTGTCGGCCTTAAGACGACCCAACGACCTTTACATTCTTGAACTCGGCGAACGAGGCGGCGTCATGACGCGACCACTCCAGCGACCGGCGGACGAGGCGGGCCGGAGGCTGCGTGCGCAGCTTCGCGCAGGTGGGGCCGAACCGACCAACGATGGGAGTAGGCGTGGCGGCGGTGGTGGTTGCATCCGCGCTGCTGGTCCTCTTCGTCGGCCGCGCCCTCGCTGTCCGCAAACAGGTGACGCGCCTCGATGGCGCGCTGGCCGACGCGTTCGCGGATCGCCTGCGCCGCCACCGCGAGCAGATGTCGCAGCTGCAGCGGACGGTGGCGCTGCTCGAGTACGACGCGGTGGCGGACGCCGCGCACGCGATTCAGGACGAGCCGCCCATCGCCCGCCCGGAGGAGGATGCGCCCTCCGAGGATCCGCGCGCCTCGTTCCCGCCGGCGTTCTTCGAGCTGCAGGATGTGCTGCACGCGCACGTCCGGGAACTCGGGCTCGCGGCGCGGGCGCGCGACGATCGCCGGCTTGGACAGGCGTACGGGCGGATCGCCGAGACCTGCGTCCGGTGCCATGCGCTCTTTCGGCAGGTGCGGTAGCGCTTACGCCGGCGCGTCGGCGAACAGCTCGAGCAGATCCTCCCGGGTGAGCGCCGCGGCCGCGCCCGCTTCGCCCAACGCCGCCTCGAAGAGCGCGCGCTTTCGGTCCTGCAGTCCGAGGATGCGCTCCTCGATCGTGCCTTGGGCGATCATCCGGTAGACGAACACCGGGCGCTCCTGCCCGATGCGGTGCGCGCGATCGGCCGCCTGCGCTTCGACCGCCGGGTTCCACCAGGGATCCATAAGGAAGACGTGATCCGCCGCGGTCAGGTTGAGCCCGGTGCCTCCGGCCTTGAGCGACACGAGCATCACCGGAGCGCCGTCGTCCGCCTGGATGCGCGCGGTCACCTCGCCGCGGTTCTGGGTCGTGCCGTCGAGCCGTTCGAAGGCGATCTGCGCGTCCTTCAGCGCGGGCTCGATCAGATCGAGCAGCGACGTCCACTGCGAGAACACGAGCGCTTTGTGCCCGTCTGAGACCGCGGTGGTGAGCGCCTCCACCAGCGACGTCACCTTCGAAGAGGTCCGCGCCTGCTGGCCGGGTACCAGCGCCGAGTGGCACGCTGCCTGACGGAGCCGCAGCAGCGCCTCGAGGGCTTTCATCACACCGCCGCTGCCGCCGTCGCTCAACAGCCGGACCACCTCGGCGCGGGTGGCGGCGTACACCGCGTCGTAGACGGCGCGCTCGCGCTCATCCAGCGTGACCCTCCGCACCGACTCGGTCCGCGGCGGAAGATCCTTCGCCACCTCCTTCTTCAGCCGCCGCAGCACGAAGGGGCGGATCCGCCGGCGCAGCCCCTCGGCCACGCCGGGCCGGCCCTCGGACACCGGCCGCGCCACACGCTCCTCGAAGTCGCGCCGTCCGCCGAGCAGCCCCGGGTTGGCGAAGTGCATCAGGCTCCACAGCTCCTCGAGCCGGTTCTCCATGGGCGTGCCGGAGAGCGCGAGCCGGAAGTCCGCCTTCAGCGCGAACGCCGCGCGCGCCGCCTGGCTGTCCGGGTTCTTGATGGCCTGCGCCTCGTCCAGCACGACCGCCGCCCATGACCGGGCACACAGCGCGGCGTGGTCGAGCCGGAGGATGGCGTACGTCGTGAGAGTGACGTCCGCGTCCGAATCCAGCGCGCGGCTCGGGCCGTGGTACGTGTTCACCTTCAAAGACGGTCGGAACCGCGCCAGCTCCGCCTGCCAGTTGGGCAACACGCTCGTGGGACACACCACCAGCGAGCCCGGGCCGAGCACGCAGATCGTCTGCAGCGTTTTGCCCAGGCCCATGTCGTCCGCGAGGATTCCACCCAGCCCCGCGCTGCGCAGGAACGACAGCCACGCCACGCCCTGCAGCTGGTACGGACGGAGCGACGCCGTGAGATCCGCCGGCAGGGTGGGCTCGGGGAGTTGATCGAACCCGCGCACCAGCGGCGCGAGCCGATCCAGCCCGGGCGGCGGCGGCCGCTCCAGCGCCTCGCACAACGCGCCCAGCTCCGGCAGCGCGTGCGCGGCCACCTTGCCGTCCTGGGCGCGCGCGGCGAGCAACTGCGCCACGCGCTCGCCGTGCTGGTCCAGCCACGCGCGCGGCAGCGGCGCCCAGCCACCGCCTTCGATCGGCACCAGCCCCAGCCCTTCGCGCCAGGCGCGGATCACCTCGGCCGCATCCGCGTAACCGCCGCCGGAGCCTTCGCCCTCCACCTGGAACCGGAGGTCGAAGGCCACCTCGGGAAGGCCGCTGCCGGAGACGCCGGAGGTGAGCTCCAGCGTCGGGCGCAGCGTTACGTTCGGGCTGAGCAGCCCGGCGGCGTCCCCGCTCACCACGCCTCCGAAGCGGCGCGCCTTGTCGGCGAAGCGGAGCAGCTCGCCTTCGGTGAAGGTGGCGCGCCGGCCCGCGACCAGGTTGAGCTCATCGCGCAGCCGTTGGATCAACGCCTGCTCCCGCGCTTCGTCGCGCACCGGCACCGCGCCCCGGAGGTAGACCATCCGTCCATTGTCGATGCGGACCTGTGGCGGCGATCCGTAGACGAGGGTGGGCAACACCGAGAGCCCCGCGTCGATCCGCGTCAGCTCGAGCGCGATGTGGGGCCGAAGCTCGCGGTCGATGCGCGGGAGTCGGCGGCTGCGGACGTCCAACGGGAGCCCGCGACGGGCCAGCTCGGGGAGGACCCGCGCGGTGAGCTCGGCGATCTGTTCGGCCGGATACGCGCGCACGACGGGCAGCTTCTCCAGCCGCGCGCCGCTCAGCTCCAATTCGCCGAGCCGACAGAGCGCATCGCCACATCGGGCGACGCCGGGGCTGACCACTTCGTCGATGCGGGGATCGCGGGTGAGGGTGACGACGATCTGCGATCCGCGATCCTCCACCACCGCGCGCGGGACGATCGTCTCGTCGGAGATGACGACCGGCTGCCCATCCAGCAGCACGGTGCGCGCTGGCTGCAGCACGCGCAAGAGCGCATCCAGCTTCTCGGGCACGAGCGCCACGCGGGTGGGGCGCTCCAGGAGACGGTCGGCGATGAGGTCGTGCTGTTCGACCTGGAGCCTGGCGGCTTCGGCGGGACGGGCCATCAGCGCCGCGAGGCTGGGCTCGAGCGGGCGCTCGGTGCCGTCCGCCTCCACCAGCGCCCGCTGGAGCTTGAGCCCGCCGCCTTCCGCGCGCGCGAAGCGGTAGACGACCCGGGTCCACTTCGCGGCAGTCGTGGCGAGCTGACCGCCGTCGTGGGACTCGGCCTTCTGCAGAGCGATCGCCGCCGCGCAGACGTGCTCGCAGGGATCCAACCGGCCGGGGCAGTCACACTCCCACGAGGCGTCGTCCGGGTAGAGGATCACCGTCAGCGGCACCGTCCGCCCGGGCGCGCGCACCCTGAGCTCCACCTCGCCCGGGTTGCGCGCCTGGAGGGCCACCGCGCCGTTGCGCGCGAGGTTGACTCCGCTCGTCCAGATGCCGGGCTTCGCTTCTTTGCGGATTTCTTCGAGGAGCTCTGCAGATGCCATGAAACTCCATTACAGAAAAACGCGGCCGCTGGCTGCGCCCACCGACCGTTCAAGCTGGACCGCGGGACGATGGGCAGGTAGCCGGCGAGCGGGCAGGTAGACTTCGACACGGCGGGAGGAAGGCAGCCATGGCACGGACATCAGTCTTCGGGGGCAGGGCAGAGGGGTTGCGGCTCGAACGGATGCGCGCGTCGCCCCGTTTCGTCGACGGGGCCTTCCGCAACACCGCGCCCGTCGGCCCCGGCCTGAAGCCGAAAAGCGCACTCTCGACGATGGGCGAGTTCCTCTTCGGCGGTCAGCGCCGCACGCCTCCGGCGCCGCTGCCCTCGGAGAACCCGCTTCCGCTGTGGCAGCGGCCCGCCGGCACGGGGCTGCGCGTGACTTGGCTGGGGCACTCCACGGTGCTGTTGGAGATCGACGGCGTGCGGGTGCTCACCGATCCGGTGTGGGGCGCGCGCGCTTCGCCCTACAGCTTCGCCGGGCCGAGGCGGTTCCAACCGGTGCCCGTTTCGATCGACCAGCTCCCGCCGCTGGACGCGGTGATCATCTCGCACGATCACTACGACCACCTCGATTATCCGACGATCCTTCAGCTGGCGAAGCGCGACGTACCGTTCTTCACCTCGCTCGGTGTGGGCGCACACCTGGAGGCATGGGGCGTCCCCGCGTCGCGGATCACCGAGCTGGACTGGTGGGAGCACGCGATACTGCCGCGCGCGGACCTGCGGATCACCGCCGCGCCCTCGCAACACTTCTCCGGGCGCGGCATGGGCGATCGCAACCGGACGCTCTGGTCGTCGTTCGCGATCCGGGGGCCGACCTCGTCGGTGTTCTTCAGCGGCGACACCGGGCTGACGCCGGAGTACGCGGACATTCGTGAGCGGCTCGGGCCGTTCGACCTGGTCATGCTGGAGATCGGCGCCTGGCATCCGGCGTGGGGCGACATCCACCTCGGGCCGGCGAACGCGCTCGAGGCCTTCCGGCTGCTCGGTGGCGGGCGGCTGCTCCCGGTGCACTGGGGCACGTTCAACCTCGCGCTCCACGCGTGGGACGAGCCGGCGGAGACGCTGATTGAGCTCGCGGAGAAGCAGCGGGTGCAGCTCGTGATGCCGAAGCTGGGCGCGCCGGTGGAGCCCGCGCACATCGAGCGGGTCGAACCGTGGTGGCGCACGGTGAGCGCGCTCGAGGCCCGGGTGCTGGCGAAGGAGAAGGCGTCGGGCGGATCGCCGGCCGACGAACGCGTCGCCTGAATCCCTGGGTCCTTGGCGCGCCACGGGCCCTGTGCTTTGACCGCCGCATGCGCCGGTTTGCGCTCCCGCTGCTCGTCCTCCTCGTCGTCGCCCCGGGATCCGCTTTCGCGGCGAAGAAGAAGGTGCGGCGCGAAAGACCTCCGCCCGTCGCGAGCACCGAGCGCAGGGTGGAGAACCCACCTGCGCCGATGGAGATCCGCACGCGCCTGTCGTTCGGCGCGGGCGCCTTCTTCGCGGGCGGCGCGAACGTCGGCCCTTCTCTTGGCGCGACGGCGACCTTCACACCGTCGTTTGCCTCCGGGCGCTTTTCGCTCGATCTGGAGCTCGACTGGCGGATGGCGCGGTTCTCGTCCGACATCGCCGGGCTGGGGACCCTCACCTCGACGCTGCACCAGTTCCCGATCGTCCCCGCGCTGCGCGTCCGCGTGCTCGAGACGAAGGCAGTCGGGCTGGACGCGCGCGTCGGGGTGGGCGCCCTGTTCGTCCTCCACGCCCTCAGCAGCGACTACGCCGTTGCGACCACCCGGTCCGCGCTCGGATGGGAGGCGTTCGCCGGCGCGCAGCTCCGCCAGGCGATCGCCGAAGCGCTCGAGCTCACCTTCGAGGTGCGGGTCGGGCTGGGGGAGGCGGCGGTGCCGTTCGTGCTGGGCCGCGCCTCCGGCGTGCAGGGCCTTCTGGGTGTGAGGTACGCGCTGCAATGAGTCCGCTTCGATCCGTCCTGCTGGTGATCGCCACCGTGACGCTGGCGGCCTCCTGCCGCGACTGGCCGGATCCGGTGATCCGGTCGATCACGCCTTCGCAGATGGTGGCCAGCGAGGCGACGCCCATCGAGCTTCGCGCCGAGGTGCCGTTGCAGACGACGGTGGACTACGCGGAGGGCTCGGCCAGCGTCGATACGGCGGTGTCGATCCGTATCGGCGGCGTCGAGGTCGGCCATGGGCAATACGCGAAGGGCGGCGTGTTCCAGCTCGTGGTGCCCACCGTGTTCCAGCCGGGACCGCAGGACGTCACGCTGGAGCTCGCCGACGGCCGGAGCACGACGCTCGCGGGTGGCTTCACCGTCAGCGAGGGTCAGTGGCCGGACGGCTACACCATCGACGTGATCCCGCCACAGCGGCAGCTCGAGCCCTTCACCGTGACGGTGCGCGCCGCCGGCGAGCACGCGGCCTCGTTCCACGGGAACGTCCGCTTCGAGGTGCCGCCCGGCGCGACGGTCGGACCTCAGTTGAGCGAGCCGTTCGTCGACGGCGTCCTGACGCAGACGATCACCATCCGCTCGCCGCGGAACGAGGAGCTCTTGATCGTCTCCGACGTGGCGGGCCACCGCGCGTCGTCGAACACGTTCGACCTGCGGTGAGCGCCAAGCGTGTAACCGGTCGCGCGGTCGGCGCGTAGCACCCGCGACACCCGGAGGAACCATGCGTCCGAGGTCCATGCTTTCCATCGCGGTCGCCCTGACGTTGATCGCCACCACCGGCTGCGAAGTCCGCGCGCAGACGAAAGACCCCGGGCAGATGCGGCCCGCCGCGATCGAGACGGCCATCCTCGCCGGCGGCTGTTTCTGGGGCATGGAGGACATCCTGCGGAAGATCCCCGGCGTGGTGGACACCGAGGTCGGCTACACCGGCGGCACGCTCGAGAACCCGCGCTACGAGGACGTCCACCTCGGTACCACCGGTCACGCCGAAGCGGTGAAGGTCATCTTCGACCCGAAGGTCCTCAGCTACGAGGAGCTGCTCGGCTACTTCTTCCGGAAACACGACCCCACGACGAAGAACCGTCAGGGGAACGACGTGGGCACCCAGTACCGCTCGGCGATCTTCTTCACCTCCGAGGCGCAGCGGGTGATCGCCGAGAAGGTGAAGGCCAGGGTCGACGCGTCGGGCAAATGGAAGAAGCCGATCGTCACGGAGATCGTGAAGGCCGGCCCGTTTTGGCCCGCCGAGGCGTGGCACCAGGACTACCTGGTGAAGCACCCGGGCGGGTACACCTGCCACTACCTGAGGGATTGAGGACGGTCGTCCCGCGGGTGAGTCGTCGTCGGGAGGCGGACTCGGAGCGATCCGTTCGGACTCCTTCATCCGCGGCGCGGTCGCTCCCACCCTCTGGCCCGTGCACACTCGGCAATCCGGGCTGAAGCTCGTGGTCTTCGGGCTCACTATGAGTTCGTCCTGGGGGAACGGGCACGCCACTCTCTGGCGGGCGCTCGCCTCCGCGCTGGCCCGGGACGGGCATCGGCTCGTCTTCTTCGAGCACGACGTCCCGTACTACGCGCAGCACCGCGACCTCGTCCGGATGGACGGGGTGGAGCTCGTCCTCTATCGATCGTTCGACGACGTGCGCGGTCAGGCCGCGGCCCACCTCGATGGCGCGGACGCGGCGATCGTCACCTCCTACTGTCCGGACGCGCAGGCGGCCACGGAGCTGTCGCTCGCATCGAACGCCGCGGTGAAGGCGTTCTACGACATGGACACGGGCGTGACGATCGAACGCCTCGAGGCGGGCGAGCGCGTGGAGTATGTGCCTTCGGGCGGGCTGGGTGGCTTCGACGTCGTCCTGAGCTTCGTGGGTGGCGGCGCGCTGGAGGCGCTGGTCCGGCAGCTCGGCGCGCGCTGGGCGGTGCCGCTGTACGGGAGCGTGGACGCGGACCTCTATCGTCCGCTCCAGGTCCCGCGCACCGCGCACCTCTCGTACCTGGGGACGTGGGCGGCCAACCGGCAGAAGGCGCTGGACCAGCTCTTCCTCGAGCCCGCACGGCGGATGCCGGAGCACTGGTTCTGCATCGGCGGCTCGCAATACCCGCCGGACTTTCCGTGGGAGAAGAACGTCCGCTACGTCTTCCACGTCCCGCCGCCCGAGCACCCGGCCTTCTATTGCAGCGCGCACGCGACGCTGAACGTCACCCGCGCGCCGATGGCGCGGTTCGGCTACTGCCCGTCCGGACGCATCTTCGAGGCGGCGGCCTGCGGCATCCCGGTGGTGACCGACGCGTGGGAGGGGATCGACACCTTCTTCACGCCTGGGTCGGAGATCCTCGTCGCCACCTCTGCCGAAGACGTGGTCGACGCGCTCTGCGTCGGGGAGGGCTTCTTGCGCCGGATCGGCGAACGCGCCCGCGAGCGCGCTCTCGACGAGCACTCGGGCACGGCGCGCGCCCGCGAGCTCGTCCACATCCTCGATCTGGCACGCGCCCGTGGTACCGCGCCTGGCGTGACCGCGTTAGGTGGGGGACGCCCATGAGCAGCACCTGGGGGATCGTCCCCGCCGCCGGGGTGGGGAGCCGCATCCAGCCGCTGGCGTTCTCCAAGGAGCTGTTGCCGGTGGGCAGCCGATTGGACGGTGGGACCGAGCGCCCGCGCGCGGTGAGCGAGTACCTCGTGGAGCGGATGGTGCTCGGCGGCGCCACGCGGATCTGCTTCGTGATCTCCCCGGGGAAGAGCGACATCGTCGAGTACTACGGCGGCCGCGTGTCGAACGCGGACGTCTGCTACGCGGTGCAGCCGAAGCCGCAGGGGCTGTGCGACGCGATCTTCCGCGCGCGCCCGTTCATCCATCCGGACGACCACGTGCTGGTGGGCCTGCCGGACACGGTGTGGTTTCCGGAGCGCGGATTCTGTCACCTGCCGGAGGGCGGGCTGAGCTTCCTGTTGTTCCCGGTGGCAGAGCCGCGGTTCTTCGACGCGGTGGAGACGGACGGCGCGGGCGTGGTGAAGGAGATCCAGGTGAAGCGGCCGGACGCCACCAGCCGGTGGATCTGGGGCGCGTTCAAGCTGAGCGGTGAGATCCTCGCGGCGCTCGAGGCGCTGTGGCGCGAGCGCGACGGGCAGGACGAGTACTTCGGCACCCTGGTCAACGCATGGATCGCCCGCGGGGGCCGTGCCCTCGGGGTGCGCGCGGGCGAGGCGTACGTCGACGTGGGGACCCTCAACGGATACCGCGAGGCGATCCGGCTTCTGTCCTCGCCGGGAGCCGGTCGGCCGCAAGGAGAGCACGCATGAAGGGCGTCCCATCGATGACGAAGGAGCAGATCCGCGCCCGCGTGGAGGCGCTGGGCGAGTGGTTCCACAACCTGGATCTGAACGGCGTGCAGACCGCGCCCGGGCACTTCCTCGGGGACTATCCGCGCTTCAAGTTCGAGCGCTTCGCGCACGCGCTCCCGGCCGATCTCAGCGGGAAGAGCGTGCTCGATATCGGCTGCAACGCCGGCTTCTACTCGCTGGAGATGAAGCGGCGCGGGGCGGAGCGGGTGCTGGGGATCGACACCGACGAGCGTTACCTCGCGCAGGCGCGGTTCGCCGCCGAGGTGTGCGGCGTGGCCGACGCGATCGAGTTCCGGGAGATGTCGGTGTTCGAGATCGCCGCGTTGCGCGAGCGGTTCGACCTGGTGATCTTCATGGGCGTCCTCTACCACCTGCGTCATCCGCTGCTCGCGCTGGACCTCATCCACGAGCACGTGGCGCGCGACCTGTTGCTGTTCCAGTCGATGCAGCGGGGCTCCACCGAGGTGGAGCCGGTGGCGGGGGACTACCCGTTCTGGGAGACGGAGATCTTCGAACGGCCCGGCTACCCGAAGCTCGCCTTCGTGGAGCGGCGTTACGCGCACGACCCGACCAACTGGTGGATCCCCAACCGCGCCTGCGTGGAGGCGATGCTGCGTTCGAGCGGCTTCGAGATCGTCAGCCACCCCGAGGAAGAGGTGTACGTATGCCGCCGTCGCGAGCTCACCGAACGGGAGCGGGGCGATCGCGCGGTGTATCCGCTGCACTGATCGTTGCGCTCTGGGGCGCGGCGCTCGTCGCCAATTCGGCCTGTGCGCCCCGTGGCGGAGCCGCGACGTTTCCCGCGAAGGGTTCGCAGCCTGCCCGGCACGGCGTCATCCGGGCGCACGGGCACCACTTCGAGTTCGCCGACGGCACGCCGTTCATCGCGCTCGGCGAGAATCGGATCAACGTCTACGACCGGACGTGGAACTACGCGCAGCTCTCGGCGCCGGACTACGTGAAGTACATGGCCGAGAACGGGATGACGGTGCTCCGCGTGTTCATCGTCACCGACATGGAGGACGAGGAGCACGGCGGCCGTCCTCCGCCCGGTTGCCTCGAGCCGCGTCTGGGAGAGTTCGACGAAGAGGTCGCGCAGCAGTTCGACGCGATCTTCCGCGCCGCCGAACGGCACGGCGTGTACGTGGTGCTGGTGGCGTTCGCGCTCGGATTTTCGGAGGACGATCCGTGGAAGAGCTGGGACGACAACCCGTACGCCGCCGTGCGCGGCGGGCCGGCGAAGACCCGCTACGACTTCTTTTCCAATCCGGAGGCGAAGCGGTGGGCGGCGAACCGGCTGCGCTACCTCGCCCGGCGCTACGGCGGTTCGACGCACCTGATGGCGATCGATCTGCTCAACGAGCCCGAGTGGGACGGCGCGATCCCCGAGGTGCTGTGGATCCCCTGGGCGGAGGAGATGGCGCGCATCTGGCGCAAGGCCGATCCGTCCGGCCACCTCGTCACCGCTGGATCGGTGGGGCTGCACTGGAACATCGAAGGCGACGAGCGCGCCTGGTACGCCAGCTCGGAGAACGACCTCGTGCAGTGGCACCTGTACGGGAAGGAGACGTACGAGGTGCACGCGCTCTCCCAGGAGCTCAACCGCAGGGTGCGGGAGACCTGGCAGTACGGCAAGCCCGTCCTCATCGGCGAGTTCGCCTGGGGCGGTGAGCCGAAGCCGGCCTACGACCACACGCACGTCGGGATCTGGACGGCGATCTTCAGCGGCGCCTGGCCGCTCGCGCACAGCGCGCCGCCGTTCAACGTCGACTCGGATGAGCTGATGACCCCCGAGCGCGCCCGGCACTTTCGGGCCCTGCGCCGCTTCCTCGCGTCGCTGCCACCGATGGACCCGGAGCCGCCCGTCGTGCGCGACGGGGTCACCGTCTACGCGCTGCGTGGTGAGGAGGTCGCCGCGCTCTGGCTGCTCGCGGCTGAAGATCGTTACGGCGAACAGATCGCCGGCGTCCGGGTCGACCTCGGGAACCTGCGCCCCGGCTGCTGGCGCATCACGTGGATCGACGATCTCACCGGGCAGCCGCTGACGACGGCCGAGGCCGAGGTCCATGGCGCGCAGACGTTGATCGACGCCCCGCCGTTCGCCCGGCACCTCGCCGCGAAGTTGACCCGATGTGGGGACACTACCGTCCGCTGATCGTCAGCAGCGCCCGTTCCAGCGCGGCGCGCTGGCGGAACAGGTCGTGCTCCGGAGCGGATCCGCCCGCGCTCATCGGCGACTTGAAGAAGAAGCCCAGCCAGTCCTGGACGCCCCGCAGCTGCGCCCGCTTCGCCAGGTCCGTCAGCAGGACCAGGTCCAGCACCAGCGGCGCTGCGAGGATCGAATCCCGGCAGAGGAAGTTGATCTTGAGCTGCATCGGATAGCCGAGCCAACCGAACAGATCGATGTTGTCCCAGCCTTCCTTCTCGTCACCCCGCGGCGGGTAGTACTCGATGCAGACCTTGTGGTCGATCCGCCCGTAGAGCTCCGGCGCGGAGGCCGGCTGGAGGATCTGCTCCAGCACGCCCAGCTTGGAGACCTCCTTGGTGCGGAACGACTCCGGATCGTCCAGCACCTCGCCGTCGCGGTTGCCGAGGATGTTGGTGGAGAACCACCCGCGCAGCCCGAGGTGCCGTGCCTTGAGCATCGGCGCGAGCACCGTCTTCATCAGCGTCTGGCCGGTCTTGAAGTCCTTGCCGGCGATCGGCACGCCCATCTCGATGGCCAGCGACACGGCGGCGGGGAAGTCGACGGTGAGGTTGGGCGCGCCGTTGACGAAGGGAACGCCCTCCTTGAGGAACGCCCACGCGTAGAGCTGGGACGCGGTGATCGCCGGATCGTCGCGGTCCAGCCCGCGCTCGAAGGCGGTGATCGACTGGTGCGTCTCGGTTGGCTCCACGTACGTCTCGGTCGACCCGCACCAGATCCCGACCGCGCGCGTGCAGCCCTTCTCGCGGACGAAGCGGCGGATGTCCTCGCGCAACAGCTCGACCAGCTCGCGCCGCGATCGCGACGGCTTCACATGGGTTCCCTGGAGGCGCTTGACGTACTGCGGGAAGAACGCGCCGGGCATGGGCACGATGTTGGCGAGCTCCTCGGCCACCGGCTGCAGGTGTTCGGGACGGAGCACCTCCGCGTGCCGCGCGGCCTCCAGCGCGTTGTCCGGGAAGATGTCCCAGCCGCCGAACTCGAGCTGGTCCAGCGCCGCCAGCGGCAGCACCTCGTTCACCGGCCGGCGGATGCCGTCCACCTCGAGCGCGCCCATCTGGGTGAAGGAACCCACCGGTGTGGACAGCCCGCGACGCACCCGCATCACGCCGGCGATCAGCGTGGTGGCCACCGCCCCGAGCCCGGGGATGAGCACCGCCAGCTTCCCGTCCGCCTCCTCAGGTCTCGTCGCGTTCATCCCGATCTCCCTTCGCAGACGCGAATGGGTAGGTCCGCGGCCGGGCCGGGCACAGCGCACCGCGGGCACGCCCGGTGTCGGCGGACGACGCTGGCCGCGCCGGCAGGTCAATCGACCCGGTCGTCCACCGGTGAGCAGCTTGCGTCCCCACGCGAAGGCGGAGCGCGCGCATGCCGATCGAAGCCGCGATGTTCTGGAACGAGCCCAACAACAAGTCCCACTGGGACTTCGAGCTCGACAAGGACTGGAAGCTCTTCGCGCGGATGGTGTCGCTCGCCGCGGACGCGGTGAAGGCCGAGCGCGCCGGGCTGCCACGCGTTCTGGGTGGCATCTCGCCCATCGACCCCAACTTCATCCGGCTGATGGACAGCCACGGCGTGCTGGCGAAGCTCAACGTCGTCGCGGTGCACGGCTTCCCGCTCGACTGGAACCACTGGCAGATCGACGCGTGGCCGGAGCGGCTGGAGGAGATCCGCGCGGTGACGACGCTGCCGGTGTGGGTGTCGGAGGTCGGCGTCTCCACCTTCGGGGCGGACGAGGTGCAGGAGTTCGGATTGCGCCGCACGGCCGAGCTGCTCATGGGGCGCGCCGAGCGCATTCACTGGTACAGCCTCTTCGATCTCCCGCGCGCCTGGCCCGCCACCACGCGCCACCGCGAGGCGGAGGGCTCCGCGTACTACCGCCACTTCTATATGGGCCTCATCCGCGAGGACGGCACGCCCAAGCCGGCGCTGCGCCACTTCCCGGACTACACGCCCGCGATCGGCATCTGTCAGTGGTTCCACTTCGAGGACCACCGGCTGGATGACGCGGTGTCGTGGCTCAAGAAGCTGGGCGTCACGTACCTGCGCACCGGGCTCTCGTGGTCCGACAGCTACCGCGACGGCTGGGAGAAGTGGTTCGACCGGATGATGCGCGCGCTCGAGCCGTTCGACGTGACCGTCACGTTCTGCTTCACGCCGGAGCAGGCGGGCATCCTCCCGCATCACACGAGCCCGCCGAAGGAGCCGGAGGCCTTCGCCGACTTCTGCGCGCGGATGATCCGCCGCTACGGCACGTAGCGCCGAAGGACCCGGGCGTAGCGGTCCACCTGCGCGCAGAGGCGCCGCCGTTCGCGCTCATCCGCCGTCGCCTCGAGCGCGAGCTGGAAGTGGCCGAGCCAGAACGCGGGGTAGGCGAGGCGGTAGAAGTCGAGCAGGCGTTGCGATGGCCGGCGCGCGCCGTGATCGACGGCGGTGGCGATCAACCGTCGCATTTCCTCGCCCGTCAGCGCGAGCTCCACCTCCGCGCCGGCCAGGTCCCAGGCGATGTCCTGCGAGCCGATGAGATCGTGTCCGCGGCAGTGATCGGCGCCGTCGGTCTTGAGGATCCGCCCGTCCTTCGTCACCAGCCACTCCCACGCGTGCAGGCGGTTGTCGGTGTTCACGCGCCGCAGATCCGAAGCGAGCTCGCCCAGCGCCGGCTCGAACGAGGCGATGGCACGCGCAGCGTCGTCCCCCAACGCCGTCTGTGCGTTGAAGCGCGCCATCTGGAAAAGCGCCGTGAGCGGTGCGCCGCGCGTGGTCTCCGCGGGAAAGCGGCGGGCCCGGAAGCCGAGGTACGCGCCGACGCGGTGGATCAGCGCCCGCCGGGACGGCGGCGCGTCGGCCAGTGGCCGTGCGTCCGTCTCCCAGCGTTCGAGCGAGAACCCGTGCCGTTCGGCGATCACCGGCGGTGCGAACCCGGCGTCGGCGACGGCCCGGGCGCGCGCGAACGCCTCGGCGCCCGCGTCGCCGAGGCCGCAGAAGCGCGCCAGCCACGTCCCGCGCTCGCTCTGCAGGAGGAACTTGCGGCGCTCCTGAAATGGATGGGCGGGTGGCCACGACGCCGCGTCGCCGCACAGAACGGCGCGCCACGCGCCGGCGGAGAGATCGTCGAATCGCTCCACCAGGCCGATCAGATCCTCGAACCAGCGCGTGAGCGGCAGCGGCGAGTCGCCTGCGAGGAAGAGCTCGTCAAAGGTGACGACGTGGCGCCGGGTGCCCGACCAGATCGCCCGAACCTCATCGGTGGCCTCGGGGCCGGGCCCGTGATCGTGGCTGGGCAGAAGGTGGATGCGCTCGCACGGCACGCCGTGCGCACCGAGCCACCGGCACACGGCGGCGAACGAGCTCCCGGACCGGCCGGGGCCTTCGTCGGCGATCGCCCAGACGACACCGGGACCTCCGCGGGTGAATGCGTCGGCGAGCGACTCCTCCACGCAGATCGTCCGCGCATAGGGATGGCCCACGGGGCGCACCGTGACGATGGGTCGCATGCCGCGGACGGACGCCTGCACCATCGGCGCGAGCGCGGTGCCGATGGTCCGGATGCCCACGCAGCGCACCTCGCGGGCGCCGATCCGCTTCGCCGCCGCGGCCCACGCTTCGGGGTAGGCGGCGTAGAAGGCGAACCCTTCGGGCTGACGGCAGGTGATTCGCTCCGGCAGCGCGCAGCGCAAAAGCGCATCCAGCGCCGACGGATCCGCGCCGCCCGGCCATCGGAGGCCGGCCTCGAAGGAGTGGACGACCGCCCGGGCGAGAATGAGGAGCGCGCCGTGGCACGCATCCACGAGCGGGTCGGCGGCGTCCTGGCGGCCGTGCTCTTCGAACCGCTGGTCGATCAACCCCTGCGCGAGCTGCGCCGCGCGGAGGAACGCCGCCACCAGCGCGCCGTGTCGTTCGATCGGCGGTGCGCCACGCCAGCGCCCGAGCCTGCGGAGGCGTTCGCGCAGCGCCTGCAGCTCCTCCCGGGGAAGGAGCACGCGCGCGTGGTCGCCGTAGACGATCATCGTCAGAACGACGCGGCGGTGGCGCCCTCGCGCAGGTGGGCGTAGGCGATGTGGGCGAGCGCGTCGAAGCCGGGCACGGCGATCTGCAGCCGCCGGCGGCACCAGGCGGTGAAGCCTTCGAGCTGTTCGGGGCTGGGAGAGATCCGCCAGCGCGCGCGCTTGGCGGTACGCAGAGCCTCCAGCGGTTCGAGCCCGCGCGAGCACAGGACGCACAACGCCACGACTGCGCTTCGGCCGATGCCGTGCTCGCAGTGGACGTAGACCCTGTGCCCGGCGTCGATCTGCGCGTTCACCCAATCCACCCCGGCGTCCAGAAGCGCGGGCGGGACCGCTTCGCCATCCGGAGTGGGCAGGTGCAACAGCTCGATCCCGTGCTGCCGCAGAAGGTCTGCGTCGTCGCACGCCTCGAGGCGGACATCGACGACCCGGCGGATGCCATGGGTCTGCACCAACGTCGCGCAGGACTGCGGCTCGTACCGGCCGCCCACCGCGAGCGCGGGGGTGAGAAAATCCAGATCCATTCGACGAAGTTAGGGCGCACGCGCGGATCCGGCGCAGGCGCCCGAAGGACGATGGCGCGTCGTGCGGCGAACGGCTCACGCGCCGGCGGTGCACGCTCACGCGCGGGGTCTTGTGGACGGAGCAGGGCGCGCGCAGCTTGCCGGCCCCATGACCCCGAGCTCCTCCCCATCCATCCCTCCGACGATGCGCGCGCTCGTGGTGGCCGGCCCGCGCAGCGCGCGGATCGACGAAGTCCCCACCCCGACGCCCGGCCCCGGACAGGTCCTGTTGCGGATGCAGGGCTGCGGCATCTGCGGCTCCAACGGCCCGAGCTGGGAAGGCCGGCCGTGGTTCCGGTACCCGCTCCCGCCGGGCGCGCCCGGTCACGAGGGCTGGGGCGTGGTGGAGGCGGTGGGCGAGGGCGTGCGCGCGCTCCGTCTGGGCGACCGCGTCGCCGCGCTCTCCGACCACGCGCTCGCCGAATACGACGTGGTGGACGAACGCAAGACGGTCCGGTTGCCACCGTCGCTGAACGACCAGCCCTTCCCCGGCGAAGCGCTCGGCTGCGCGATGAACATCGCGCGCCGGAGCGACCTGCGCGCAGGACAGACCGTGGCGGTCGTCGGGATCGGGTTCCTCGGCGCGCTCCTGTGCCGGATGGCCAGCCGCGCCGGAGCCCGGGTGATCGCCATCTCCCGGAGGACGTACTCGCTGGAGATCGCCCGGCGCTACGGCGCGTCGGAGGTGCTGCCGCTTCGGGACAAGGGCGAGGTGACCGAACAGCTGAAGGCGCTCAACGGCGGGCGCCTCTGCGAGCGCGTCATCGAAGCGGTGGGGAACCAGGAGGCGCTCGACGTCGCCGCGGAGCTCTGCACCGAAGGCGCGCGGCTGATCATCGCCGGCTACCACCAGGACGGGCCGCGCCTGGTGAACCTGTGGCTGTGGAACTGGCGCGGGCTGGATGTGATCAACGCGCACGAACGCGATCCGGAGGTCTACCTGGAGGGGATCCGGATGGCGGCGGACGCAGTCGTCTCCGGGGCCATCGATCCGGCGCCGCTGTACACCTGCTTCCCGTTGGAGCGTGCCGCGGACGCGTTCCAGGCGCTCGTCGATCGCCCGCATGGCTTCGTGAAGGCGCTGGTGACGACATGAGGCGCCCATCCTTCCGCCCGCGGATCGGCTTTCTCGGGGTCGGGTGGATCGGCCGTCACCGCATGGAGGCGGTGGCGCGATGTCCCGAGGTGGAGGTGGCGGCGGTGTGCGATCCGGCCGCCGAGGCCGCGCAGGCGGCCGCGCGGCTCGCCGAAGGCTGCCAGGTGGTGGGCAGCTACGAGGCGCTGCTCGACCACGGGCTGGACGCGGTGGTGATCGCCACGCCCAGCGCGCTGCACGCGCCGCAGGCGATCGCCGCGCTCGAGCGCGGACTGGCCGTGTTCTGCCAGAAGCCGCTCGGCCGCAACGCCGCCGAGGTCCGGCAGGTGGTGGACGCCGCCCGGTGCGCCGACCGGTTCCTCGCGGTCGACCTTTCCTACCGCTTCACGGCCGCGATGCAGGCGATCCGCGCAGAGATTGATCGCGGCGCGCTGGGCCGGGTGTTCGCGGTCGACCTCACGTTCCACAACGCCTATGGCCCGGACAAGCCGTGGTTCTACGACCGCGCCCAGTCCGGCGGCGGCTGCGTGGTGGACCTCGGCATCCACCTGGTCGACCTCGCGCTGTGGGCGCTGGGGTTCCCGAAGATCGATGGGGTGACCAGTCAGCTCTACGCCGGCGGCGAGCGGCTGGGTCCTTCGCCGGCGGTGGTGGAGGACTACGCCGTCGCGCAGCTCCAGCTCGCCACCGGCACGGTCGTCCGGCTGGCGTGCTCGTGGAAGGTGTCCGCGGGCTGCGACGCGGTGATCGAAGCCACCTTTTTCGGCACGCGTGGCGGCGCGGCGCTGCGCAACGTGAACGGGTCGTTCTACGACTTCGTCGCCGAACGCCTCGAAGGCACCCGGCGCGTGCGGCTGGTCTCGCCGCCGGACGCCTGGGGCGGGCGCGCAGCGGTCGACTGGGCGCACCGTCTGGCGGCCGGGCAGCGGTTCGACCCCGAGGCCGAGCGCCTGGTCGAGCTCGCTTTCGCGCTGGACCGGATCGCGGCAGGCGGCTGAGCGCGCGCCGGATCAGAGGTACGCGGGAAATGGCCGGGGCAAACGCTCCGTTCCACCCCGCGCCATGGATCCTCACCAGAAGGGCGGCAACCTCCGCCGCGCGTTGCGCTTCCTCCGACCGCACCGCGCGGCGATCGCCATCATCCTCGTCCTGGCGCTGTTGGGTGCGGCAGGCGGCGCGCTCGAGCCGCTGGTGCTCAAGTACATCTTCGACCGCCTCGCGCCGCATGGCGCCGCCCACGCGCTGGTGCTGGGCGTGCTGATGCTGGCCGGGCTGGGCCTGCTCCGCGAGGCGATGAGCCAGGTGCAGAACTGGCTCTCGTGGCGCACGCGGATCTGGCTGCAGTACACGCTGATGTCCGAGAGCATCGGCAAGCTGCATAGGCTCCCGGTCAGCTTCCACCGCAGCGAAGGCGTGGGCGCGATCATGACCCGCCTGGATCGCGGGATCACCGGATTCGCCGCCGCCACCACCGAGATCGCCTTCAACGTGGTCCCGTCGGCCGTCTACCTGGTGGTCGCGGTGTCGATCATGTTCCACCTCGACTGGCGCCTCGCGCTGGCGGTGGGACTGTTCGCGCCGCTGCCCGCGGCGATCGCCGCCGTGGCCTCGCCCCGGCAGGTGCGCCGCGAGCGGACGCTGATGGATCGCTGGGTGAAGATTTACCAGCGCTTCAACGAGGTGCTGGGAGGGATCATCACCGTGCGCAGCTTCGCGATGGAGGAGCGGGAGAAGCAGCGCTTCCTCACCGAGGTGAAGGAGACCAACGACGTGGTGATCCGCGGGGTGGGAGAGGACGCCTGGGTCAGCGGGGCGCAGAACCTGACCACTCTGGCCGCGCGGGCCTGCGCGATCGCCGTGGGCGGGTACCTGGCGCTCCACGGCCAGCTCTCGGTCGGCACGCTGATCGCCTTCCTCGGCTACCTCTCCGGGTTGTTCACGCCAGTGCAGGGCCTGTCGGCCACCTACAAGACGCTGCGCACCGCCTCAGTGGCGGTGGAGCAGGTATTCGACATCCTCGACGCGCAGGAGATGCTTGGCGACGCGGAGAACGCCCGCGACCTGCATGCGATCGAGGGCCGGGTGCGCTTCGAGAACGTGCACTTCAGCTACGGCACCTCGGAGCGGCCGCTCATCCGCGGCATCACCTTCGAGGTCGAGCCGGGCGAACACATCGCCCTGGTGGGCCCCTCCGGCGCGGGGAAGACGACGCTGATGTCGCTGCTGTGCCGCTTCTACGATCCGACCGAGGGCGCGGTGTACGTGGACGGGCAGGACCTGCGCGAGGTGAAGCAGCGCTCGCTGCGCTCGCAGATCGGCGTGGTGCTGCAGGACGGGTTGCTGTTCAACGAGACAGTGCGCGCCAACATCGCCTACGGGCGGCCGGACGCGACGGACGAACAGATCGTGAACGCGGCGAAGGCGGCCCACGCGCACGACTTCATCCTCGAGCTCCCCGAGGGCTACGACACGGTGGTGGGCGAGCGCGGTAGCCGGCTCTCCATGGGCGAACGGCAGCGGATCACCATCGCCCGTTCGGTGCTCAAGGATCCGCGGATCCTGATCCTCGACGAGCCCACCTCCGCGCTGGACGCCGAGTCCGAGGCGGCGGTGCAGAAGGCGCTCGCGCAGCTCGCGCGCGGCCGCACGACGTTCTCCATCGCTCACCGGCTCTCCACGGTCACCGGCGCCGACCGGATCCTCGTGCTCCGGGAGGGGCGGATCGAGGAGATGGGCACGCACGCCGAGCTGATGGCGCGGGACGGCTACTACGCGCACCTGGTCCGCACGCAGCTGCGCGGGCTGTTGCCGGATCTGCACGCGAGCGACGGGCGCGTGCGCGCCGCCTGACGCTCCGCACCTGTCGAGGCGATCCTCAAGGGGCCCCGGGACGCGAAGGCTGTCGAGCCGTGGGCACGTCTGCCGCCCGCAGCTTCAGCGCCTGCCCGCTGGCTCGGATCCCGCCCGTGCCTAGCTTGGACGGTCGTTTGGTGCCTTCGGGCGGGAGCGCGAATGGGCAAGGGGCGGATACTCATCACCGGCGGCGCGGGGTTCATCGGATCGCACCTCGCGGACCGCCTGCTGGATCAGGGATACGACGTACGGGCGCTGGACGCGCTGGTGCCTCAGGTCCATGGATCGGACCGGCGCCGGCCGGAGTACCTCCACCGCGACGTCGAGCTTCAGATCGGCGACGTCCGCGATCGCGACGCGGTGCTGCGCGCGCTGGACGGCGTGGACGCGGTGTTCCACTTCGCCGCGGCGGTGGGCGTCGGCCAGTCGATGTACGAGATCGCCCAGTACACGTCGGTCAACAACTTCGGGACCGCGGTGCTCCTGGAGGCGTTGCTGAAGCGGCCGGTGGGGAGGCTGATCGTCGCCTCCAGCATGAGCCTGTACGGCGAGGGGCTGTACCGCACCCGCACCGGCGCGCTGCGGATGAACGCGGACCGCTCCCGCGCGCAGCTACAGCGGGGCGAGTGGGAGCCGGTCGACGAGACGGGCGCGCCGCTGGAGCCGTTGCCCACGCCCGAGTCCAAGACGCCGGCGCTCCACTCGATCTACGCGCTCTCCAAGTACGACCAGGAACAGCTCTGCCTCATCTTCGGCCGCGCGTACCAGGTGCCCACGGTGGCGCTGCGGTTCTTCAACGTCTACGGGACGCGGCAGGCGCTCTCCAACCCCTACACCGGCGTGCTGGCGATCTTCGGATCGCGCCTCATCAACCGCGCCCGGCCGCTGGTGTTCGAGGACGGGCTGCAGCGGCGCGACTTCGTCCACGTCTCGGATGTGGCGCAGGCCTGTCAGCGCGCGCTGGAGACGCCCGCGGCCGCGGGCGAGGTCTTCAACGTGGGCAGCGGCCGTTCGTTCACCATCCGGGAGGTGGCCGCGCAGCTCTCCGGGTGCCTCGGCGTTCCGGAGCTGCGCGCGGAGCTGGCGGGCAAGTACCGGGTCGGGGACGTGCGGCACTGCTTCGCGGACATCACGCGCGCGAAACAGGTGCTCGGGTACCGGCCCGAAATCGCCTTCGAAGAGGGACTGGCAGAACTGGCGGAGTGGCTGCGTGGCCAGGTGGCAGTGGACCGGGTCTCTCAGATGCGCGCGGAGCTCGAGGCGCGGGGGCTGACGGTATGAGCGCAAACGCCGGGGACAGGCCGGTGGTGATCTTCGGCGGCGCGGGGTTCATCGGCTCCAACCTCGCGCACCGTCTCATGCAGGACGGCCGCCGGGTGCTGGTGTTCGACAGCCTGGCGCGGCCGCTGGTGGACCGGAACCTGCGCTGGTTGAAGGAGACGCACGGCGAGCGCCTCGAGGTGATGGTGGCGGACACGCGCGACGCGGCGGCGGTGAAGCGCGCGGTGGGCCGGGCCCAGGTGGTGTTCCACTTCGCCGCGCAGGTGGCGGTCACCACCAGCCTGGTCGATCCGCTCCACGACTTCGAGGTGAACGTGCGCGGGACGCTGCACGTGCTCGAGGCGGTGCGACACGCCGGCCGAAAGATCCCCGTCTTCTTCACGTCCACCAACAAGGTGTACGGCGGGCTGCCCGACGTGGCGCTCATCTCCGACGGCGACCGCTACACGCCGGTGGATCCGGTGCTGCGCCGCCATGGCGTCTCCGAGAGCCGGCCGCTCGACTTCGAGAGCCCATACGGCTGCTCGAAGGGAGCGGCGGACCAGTACGTGCTCGACTATGCGCGCACCTTCGGGCTGCCCACCTGCGTGTTCCGGATGAGCTGCATCTACGGGCCTCGGCAGTTCGGCAACGAGGATCAGGGGTGGATCGCCCACTTCCTGATCCGCGCACTCACCGGTCAGCGGATCACGATCTTCGGCGACGGCCGTCAGGTGCGCGACGCGCTCTACGTGGGCGATCTCGTGGAGGCATTCCTCGCCGCGGAACGGAACCTGCCCCGGGTGCGGGGCCAGGTGTTCAACGTGGGCGGCGGTCCCGAGCGCAGCGTCAGCCTCCGCGAGGTGCTGGCGCTGATCGCCGAGCTGGTGGGTCGCGTCCCAGCGATCGACGAGGCCGACTGGCGTCCTGGCGATCAGCGCTACTACGTCTCCGACACGCGGCGGCTGGAGGCGCTCACCGGCTGGCGTCCGAAGGTCGGCGTGCGCGCGGGGATCGCCCGGCTGTGCGAGTGGCTGACCGGGGTCGTGCCCGCCGACTCCGCCCAGCCCGCCCCAGTGGCGGACGCGGTGCCCACCGTCGCCGGCTGAACCACAGGGAGCCCACAATGAGCGCGCGCGCGGTGCCTCGAAGGATCCTCATGACCGCCGACACCGTCGGCGGCGTGTTCGACTACAGCCTCGAGCTGTGCCGGGCGCTCGCGAGCTTCGGCGTGGGGGTCACCCTCGCCACGATGGGCGCGCCGCTCTCGAGCGCGCAGTGGAAGGCGCTCCGGGCCCTGCCCAACGTGGATGTGCACGAGAGCCAATACCGCCTCGAGTGGATGGAGGATCCGTGGGCGGACGTGGCGCGCGCCTCCACGTGGCTGCTCGACCTGGAGGCAATGTGCCGCCCGGAGCTCGTCCACCTCAACCAGTACGTGTTCGGCGCCACGCCGTTCCGCGCCCCGCGCCTTTTGGTCGGTCACTCCTGCGTGTGGTCCTGGTTCGAGGCGGTGAAAGGGACGACGCCGCCGCCTTCGTTCGAACGCTACCGTCAGGAGGTCACCCTCGGCCTGGCCCGGGCGGAGCGAGTCGTCGCGCCTTCGAGGGCGATGGCGTCGGCGCTCGAGCGCTTCTACGGGCGCCGGCAGGGCGTAATGGTCATCCCCAATGCGCGCGATCCGGAGGTGTGGACGCCGGGCCCGAAGGCGCAGGTGATCTTCGCCGCGGGGCGGCTGTGGGACGAGGCGAAGAACGTCTCGGCGCTGGCGCGGATCGCCGCGAGACTGCCGTGGCCGGTGCGCGTGGCCGGCGCGGTGAAGGGTCCGTTCGGCAACACCTTCACCCCGAACGGGGTGACGCTGCTGGGGGTGATCCCGCCGGAGGCGATCGCCCGCGAGATGGCGGCGGCGGCGATCTACGCGCTGCCGGCGCGCTACGAGCCGTTCGGGCTATCGGTGCTGGAGGCGGCGCTGTGCGGCTGCGCCCTGGTGCTGGGCGACATCCCGTCCCTGCGCGAACTGTGGGACGGCGCGGCCCTCTTCGTCCCCCCGGATGACACGGACGCGTTGTTCGCCGCGCTCTGCCGCCTCGCCGCTTCGAAGATCGCGTGCGCGGAGGCAGGGCAGCGGGCCCGGGCGCACGCGCTCCGCTACGGCCCGAGGCGGATGGTCGACGGCTACCTCTCGGTCTACGCCTCGCTCGGCGCCACCCAACCGGACGCCTCCGGCCCCTCCTCCACCTCCGGAGCCACCGCGTGAAGGTCACGTTGTTCTGCCACTCGCTGCGCAGCTGCTGGAACCACGGCAACGCGCACTTTCTGCGCGGAGTGGTCTCGGAGCTGTGCAGCCGCGGGCACCAGGTCGACGTGTACGAGCCCGAGGACGCCTGGAGCTACCAGAACCTGCTCCGCGAACCGGAAGGGCGCGCCGCTCTGGCTCAGGTGGCGCGCGCCTATCCGGAGGTAAGACCCATCCCTTACCGGCTGGAGACACTCGATCTCGACCGCGCGCTGGACGGCGCGGATCTGGTGCTCGTCCACGAGTGGAACGATCGCGAGCTGGTGCGGCGGATCGGCGACCGGCGGCGCACCGGCTCCTTCCGGCTGCTCTTCCACGACACGCACCACCGGGCGGTGACTGCTCCCGAACAGATGGCCGCGTACGACCTGTCGCACTACGACGGCGTGCTCGCGTTCGGGGAGGCGATCCGCCGCATCTACCTCGAGCGCGGCTGGGCCCAGCGGGCGTTCACCTGGCACGAGGCGGCGGACATCCGCGTCTTCCGCGCGGTGCCCACGGGCGGCGAGGTCGAGGACCTCGTGTGGATCGGCAACTGGGGCGACGAGGAGCGCACGCGCGAGCTGCACGAGTTCCTCTTCGACCCGACGAAGGCGCTCGGGCTGACGGGCACCGTCCACGGCGTGCGCTATCCCCGCGAGGGTGTGGAGGCGGTCGCCCGCGCCGGGCTGCGCTTTTCCGGGTGGCTGCCCAACCACCGTGTGCCCCAGGCGTTTGCGCGCGCCCGCTTCACCGTCCACGTGCCGCGCCGGCCGTACGCCGAGGCGCTCCCGGGCATCCCCACCATCCGGGTCTTCGAGGCGCTCTCCTGCGCGATCCCGCTCGTCTGCGCGCCGTGGGAGGACTGCGAGCGGTTGTTCACCCCGGGCGAGGACTTCCTCGTGGCGCGCAACGGCGAGCAGATGGCCCGCCACCTGCGCATGCTGAAGCACGAGCCGGAAGTGGGCGCGGCGCTGGCGTCGCACGGGCTGGCGACCATCCTGTCGCGACACACCTGCCGTCACCGCGTCGCCGAGCTCCTCACGATCGTGCAGTCGCTGGAGCCCTCGACGCGCGCCGCGCAGCGCAGCCCCGCCCGGAGCCTCACCTCCCCAGAAGGAGCAGCGATCGAATGACCTCTCCCGGACTGCGGATCGCCTTCTTCGGCAGCAGCCTCGTCTCAGCGTACTGGAACGGCGCCGCCACGTACTACCGCGGGATCGTCCGCGCGCTCGCGGCGCGAGGGCACGAAGTCACCTTCTTCGAGCCGGATGCCTATGAGCGGCAGCAGCACCGCGACATCCCCGACCCGCCCTGGGCGAAGGTGGTGGTGTACCCGCCGGACGAGGTGGAGCGCTGTCTCGACGCCGCGGCCAGTGCGGAGGTCATCGTCAAGGCCAGCGGGGTGGGGGTGAACGACGCGTTCCTCGAGCGCGCGGTGCTGCAGCTCCAGGATCCGCGGCGGCAGGTCATCTTCTGGGACGTGGACGCCCCCGCCACGCTCGAGCGGCTGGCGCAGCACCCGGACGATCCGTTCCGCCTGTTGGTGCCCCGGTACGATCTGATCCTCACCTACGGCGGCGGCGATCCGGTCGTGAAGGCGTACCTGGGCTTCGGCGCCCGCCGCTGCGTGCCCATCTACAACGCGCTCGATCCGGACACGCACCACCCCGTCCCGCCCGATCCGCGCTTCGAGGCGGACCTGGCGTTCCTCGGCAACCGGCTCCCGGATCGCGAGGCGCGGGTGGAGGCGTTCTTCCTCGAGCCCGCGCGGTGCACGCCGGGGCTCCGCTTCCTGCTCGGCGGGAACGGGTGGCACGACAAGCCGGTGGCCCCGAACGTGGTGAAGCTGGGCCACGTCCCCACCG
This sequence comes from Myxococcaceae bacterium, assembly GCA_019686135.1. Lineage (GTDB taxonomy): Bacteria > Myxococcota > Myxococcia > Myxococcales > Myxococcaceae > JADGHL01. The sequence continues at coordinate 26,218 of JADGHL010000071.1, forward strand.
CCGATCACAACGCGTTCAACTGCACGCCCCGCGCGGTGCTCAACATCTCGCGCGAGAGCATGGCGCGCTTCGGCTTCTCTCCGGCGACGCGCGTCTTCGAGGCCTGCGGGGCCGGCGCCTGTCTCGTCAGCGACGCGTGGGAGGGGATGGAGCTGTTCCTCGAACCCGGCCGCGAGGTGCTGATCGCCCACGACGGCGAGGAGGTGGCCGACCTCGTCCGGTCGCTCACAAAGGACGAGGCGCAGCGGATCGCCCGCGCGGGCCGGAAGCGGATCCTCGCCGAGCACACGTATCAGCACCGGGTGGGCGAAGTGGAGCGGGCGCTCGGCTTCGTGCCCCGGATGAGGGCGCGGCGATGAAGGTCGTCTTCCTCGGCCTGTCGATCACCTCGTCGTGGGGCAACGGCCACGCCACCACCTACCGCGGGCTGGTGCGCGAGCTCGTGCGCCGCGGCCACGACGTCCTGTTCCTCGAGCGGGACAAGCCCTGGTACGCGGAGAACCGCGACCTGCCGAAGCCGCCCTTCGGACGGACGGTGCTCTACGACTCGGTGGAGGAGCTGCGCCGGGTGCATGGGCGCGCGGTCCGCGCGGCGGATCTGGTGGTGGTGGGCTCCTACGTCCCGGACGGCGTGGAGGTGGGGCGCTGGGTGGTGGGGGT
>JADGHL010000072.1 GCA_019686135.1 Myxococcaceae bacterium
GATTCCGTTCGCTGACGGTTCCCTTCGAGGATGGCGCGGTGGTCGCTTCTCTCAAGTAAGCGACCGGCGCTCGAACACCACGTCCGGGGACACTACTGGAGGGCACCGATCGGCCCCGCGCAGACGCCGCCTGGCTCCGAGCACTCCTGGAGCGGCGTGGGTGGCGCGGGTTCTCCGGCGGTGACGCCCGCGCTTGCGCCGGTTCCGGACGACGCACCGCCTGCGACGAAGTAGCCAGGCGCGGACTGTGATTGCCCGGTGCCGAGCCACGCGCGGAGGGCACCGATCGGCCCCGCGCAGACTCCGCCTGGCTGCGAGCACTCCTGGAGCGGCGTGGGTGGCGCCAATTCCGGCGATGATGCCCGCTCCGGCGGCGGTGCCGGATGACGCGCTGGCGACGAAGGAGCCGGGCCGCGACCGCTGACGAAGGGATTTGCGCGTCCCCGCGGCGGTGCGCGCCCTCATGTCGCTGCGAGCCACAACGCGCACGAACGGGCCCACTCGCGGTTCCTCGCGCGCAGCCATCGCGCATGCGGAGCACGCGCCACCGCCCGGTGACTTCCTCCGCGGTTTCATGCGGCCGGGGGTGCGGTCCACCTGACACCGCGGGCGACTCCTCCGCTCATTCTCGGTGCCGCTACTCGCTCCGCGCAGCGGGCGGCTTCTCGCCCGGCTCGCGCCTTCGGCCGACGAGGGCGGCGAACGACACAGTGCTCCGCCCGCCCTGGCTGCGGAACAGGGATAACTCCTCGCGGACCCGCGCCCAGCGCTCGTCGGGGCCGGCCTGCTCCAGCGCGCGTTCGATCGCCCCGTAGAAGTCGTCCAGCGCGGCGTCCTCCAGCGTCTCCACCAGTTGTGGCTCGTAGCCGTGCTCCGCCACCACCTGGAGCGCTTCGCGCGGAAGCACCAGCGGCTCGCCGAGCAGCCGTTCCCAGTGGCGGGCCACGGCGGGGTTCTGATGTCGCCCCACCCGAACGGGGTACACCAGGACCAGGCGCCCCCGCGGCGCGAGATGGCGGCGCAACCCGCTCAGCATCTCGCCCAGCCGCGCGGGCACGCGGGCGTCCACGAAGATCACGTCGAACGTGCCGTCCGCCACCGGCGGCCGAATCAGCGGCCCGACCTTCACCGCTACCCGGTCGAACAGGCCCGCCGCCTTGATCTGCTCGGTGAGCGCCTTCGCCTCGGCCTCGGTGGCTTCCACCGCGACGACGGTGGCGCCGAACTCGCGGGCGAAGAAGAGCGGCCCGGGGCCATGGCCCATTCCGAGCGTGAGCACGCGCGCCGTCTCGAGGATCCCGGCCTGCCGGCCCAGGCGCCGCAGGTATGGCTCGGCGGAGAACGCGGGGCGCGCATCACCCGGGTAGAAGAGAGGAAGTCCGTCGGCCTCGGGCATGTCGTCGCTCACAGGTAGTAGAGGACCCGCTTCTCCTTGTGGAGCTGCGAGTAGATGCTCCGGCGCTGCTCTTCAGAGAGCAGATACACCGAGACCGACACCGACACATAGGTGCCCCTCTTCGACGGCTGTTCGTGGATCGAGTCGCGGGAGACCTCCGCACCGGTGAAGCGCTTGAAGAGCTGACGCACGAACTCGGCGAAGCCGTGCTCCTGCCGGCCCATCACCTTGAAGGTATAGACCGTGGGGTACTCAATCAGCGCCTTCTTCTCTTCAGTCATGATCTCCCGCCGCCCGGGCTTCTAGAGAAGGTTGGCGGCCAGCTCCGCCAGCGCGCTCCGTTCGCCCTTGGTCATGGTGATGTGCCCGGCGATCTTCTCGTTCTTGAACCGGTTCACCACGTGGACCAGTCCGTTGTTCGTGGAGTCGACGTAGGGATTGTCGATCTGGAACGGATCGCCGGTGAGGACGATCTTCGTCCCATCTCCCACGCGCGTGATGATCGTCTTCACCTCGTGCGGGGTGAGGTTCTGCGCCTCGTCGACGACGATGTACTGGTTCGGGATCGACCGGCCGCGGATATAGGTGAGCGGCTCGATCTCCAGGATGCCCAGATCGATCAGCTCGTGGTAGCCGCGCCCGGCCTTCTTGTCCGCGCGCGACAGGTTCATGAGGAACTCCACGTTGTCGAAAATGGGCTGCATCCACGGGTTGAGCTTCTGCTCGACGTCCCCGGGCAGATACCCGATGTCCCGCCCGAGCGGGAAAACTGGCCGGCTCACCAGCATCTTCTGGAAGGTGCCCTCTTCGGTGGTCTTGTGCAGCCCCGCGGCGATCGCGAGGAGCGTCTTCCCGGTGCCGGCCTTGCCGACGATCGTCACCAGCTTGATGTCGTCGTTGAGCAACAAATCCAGCGTGAAGGCCTGTTCCATGTTGCGCGGTCGCAGGCCCCAGGTCCCCTCTTTGACGAGCCGGTACAGCGGAACGACCTTGCCGCGGTGACCGTTGAGCCGCCCCATCGCGGTGTGCGACGGGTTGGCCTCGTCCTTGAGCAGGATGAACTGATTGGGGAACAGCTTGTCCTGACCGGGGACCTCGATCTCCGCGTTCGGCTTGTACATCTGGTCGACCAGCTCGCCGGGGACGGTGATCTCCGCGTAGCCGGTATACAGCTCGGTGATCTCCACCCGCTCGGTGTCGAAGTCCTGCGCCTGCAGCCCCAGCGCGTCCGCGCGGATCCGGAGGTTGGTGTCCTTGGTGATGAACAGCACCTGCGAGTCGGTCTCCCGCTCCATCAGGTCGATCGCCACCGCGAGGATCCGGTTGTCCATCAACTGCCCGTCCGCCATCGACCGGGGCAGCTCGCGCTGGGTGAAGGCCACCTTCAGCGTCCCGCCGTTCGGCAAAGGCACGCCCTCGGCGAGCGACCCTTCGCTCCGGTGCGCGTCGAGGATCCGCGCGACCTGTCGTGCGTTGCGCCCCAGCTCCGATAGATCGCGCTTGAACTGATCGATCTCCTCGATCACGTAGATCGGGATGATCACCGTGTTGTCTTCGAAGCTGTAGATGCTGCGGGGGTCGTGAAGCAGGACGTTCGTGTCGAGAACGAAGTTCTTTCGCATCTAGTGGCGGGTCCTCACCGTGGGTCCGACCGCTGTGCAACGACGGTGTTCACGATAGCGTGATTGGGCAAGCGAACGCACGGCGCGTTTATTCCCGGGCGGTCACCCGTAGCGGATCCGCTGAATGGTGACCTCCATCTCCCCGAGCGGCCGCGTCACCTCGATGGTGTCCCCCAGGCGCTTGCCCAGAAGTGCCCGCCCCAGCGGGGAATCCATGCTGATCCGCCCTCCCCGGGTGTCGACCTCGTCGGGGCCGACGATCTGGTAGGTCGACACCTTCCCGTCCTCGTCCTCGAGTGTGACGGTGGCCCCGAAGTACACGCGCGTGGTGTCCTTCTGTTCGGCCGGGTCGACCACGGTGCAGGCCTCGAGGCGCTTCTGGAGGAAACGGATGCGGCGGTCGATCTCCCGCAGCCGCTTCTTGCCGTAGATGTACTCGGCGTTCTCGCTGCGGTCGCCCTGGGCGGCGGCGAACGCCACCTCGGCGGTGACCTTCGGGCGCTCCACGTTGGTCAGCCGCTTGAGCTCGGCGTGCAGCCGATCGGCGCCGGCGCGGGTGATGTACTGCTTGCCGCGCGGGCGGGCGGCCTCCTCGTCCTCTTCCTCGTCTTCGAGCTCTTCGTCCAGCTCTTCGTTGCGTTCCGGCATGGCCGGATCCTTTACCGCGGGCCGGCCCGAAGGTGCTGCCGAACCACGCCCTGCGCGTTCTTGATGCGGAGAGTCGGGCGGCCATGTGCTATGGGGCGCGGCATGACCCTGCGCCCCATCGCCGCTGCCGTGGCCGTGATCGCCGCCGCCGCTTTTGCGGCGTCTTGCGCGCGCGCCGACTACATCGAGATCACGCCGGACATCGCGACGCTCAAGCAGAAGAACAACTCGGTCTGGCTGATCGCGCACGTGAAGAGCCAGAACGGCCGCGAGTACCCGCAGGTCACCGTCTCGTGGTCGGTGAAGGATCCGTCGGTGGCGACGATCGACGAGACCGGGAAGCTCACCCCGCTGAAGTCAGGGCGCACCGAGGCGGTGGCGTCCTATGGGGACGTGAAGGCGTCGATCCCCGTGGAGGTGCTGTTCGCCGAGAAGATGAAGGTGGAGCCCGCCAGCCTGGAGCTGGTACAGGACGGGGATCCGGTGGATCTCAACGTGACCGTCTACGACTACACCGGCCGGCCGCTCAAGGACCGGACGCCCACCTTCCGGAGCCTCGATACGAAGGTGGTCACCATGGGGTCGAACGCCGTGCATCCGGGCGATCCGGGGACGACGCAGATCGAGGTGCGGGTGGACGAGCTGAAGCAGCTGGTGGATGTGACGGTGAAGAAACGGAAATGAGCAGACGAGTCGGTAGCTCAGATGGTAGAGCACCGGCCTTTTAAGCCGAGGGTCGAGGGTTCGAGTCCCTCCCGACTCACAACGCAGCGTCCCCGTCGTCTAGAGGCCCAGGACACTGGCCTTTCAAGCCGGTAACACGGGTTCGAATCCCGTCGGGGACACAGAAGGCCTCCGGAGCGCCCCTCCGGGGGCCTTCGTCTTTGCGCTGCCACTCTCCTCGCGCGCGGTCACTCCGCGGCATAGAAGAGCGTCGTGCGGCCCGTGCTGACGGAACTGGGGTGGACCTCTGCGCTCGAGGAGGCGTTCACGGAACTCGTGCAGCAGGCGCCCGGACGCGCGCTGTCCTGCGGGCGGATCGTCCGGCAGGAGAGCCTGGTGCGGGTGCAGTTGGAGGACCGCACCGTGCTGGCAAAGCCGTCGAAGAAGCTCCTGCGCGCCGCCGAAACCGGCGCCGAGCTGCCCGTGGTGGGCGACTTCGTCACCGTGACCGCGCCCGCGGACGACGGCATCGCCCTCATCCAGCACGTGCTGCCGCGCCGGAGCGTCCTCATGCGCCGCGAGGCCGGCTACGAACGCAACGCGCAGGCGATCGCCGCCAACGTCGACGAGGTCTTCCTGCTCAACGGGCTCGACACAAAGATCAACCCGCGCCGGATCGAACGGATGCTGGCCTTGACCCTCGCCTCGGGCGCCGGGGCGGTGATCGCCCTCTCCAAGGCGGACCTCGCATCGGACGTGGACCATGCGGTGGCGCAGGTCCGGGCGATCGCCGGGGACACGCCCATCGTCGTGCTGAGCGCGAAGGAGCCCTCCGGCCAAGGCGTGGACGAGATCGTGCGGCGGCTCGGTCCGGGCCGGACGGGCGTGTTGATCGGCCCCTCGGGCGTGGGAAAGAGCACGCTCGCCAATCGCCTCATCGGCGAGGCGCGGCTCGCCACGTCCGAGGTGCGCGAGGACGATCGCGAGGGCCGCCACACCACCACCCACCGCGAGCTCTTCCGGCTCCCCGGCGGCGGCATGTTGATCGACGGCCCGGGGATGCGGGAGTTCGGCCTGTGGACCGACGACTCGGGCGTCGCGGCGGTGTTCGAGGACATCGAAGCGCTGGCCCAGCAGTGCCGCTTCCGCGACTGCGCCCACCTGCAGGAGCCCGGCTGCGCCGTGCAGCACGCGCTGCAGACGGGCGCGCTGGAACGATCGCGCTACGAGAGCTGGCGCAAGCTGCAGACCGAGCAGGCGTACCAGCAGCGCGTCGCCGATCCGTCGCGGCGCGGCCCAAAGCCCCGCGGCGCGCACGGCTTCGAACGCGTCCGGCACGACAAGAAGCGCAGCTGAACCTGTCCCCCGTCCGGGGCGGCGCTATCTTCCGCGCGTGGATGCTGCGTCCGGACACCAGGCCCAGGTGATGGCCCCGCCCGCGACCCGGGGGCACTTCTCCGTGGTCCGATTGGCGGATGCGTGGTTCGTCGCCTGCACCTCAGGTGAGCTCCGCCAGCGGCCGATCGCGCGGGTGATCCAGGGCACGCCGCTGGTGCTCTTCCGGGATCGGGACGGACGGCCCTGCGCGCTGCTCGACCGGTGCCCGCACCGCAACGTCCCGCTCTCGCTCGGCGCGCTGCGCGACGGCCAGCTCGAGTGCGCGTACCACGGTTGGCGCTTCGACGGGACCGGGACATGCCGCGCCATCCCCGGGCTGTGCGGGCCGGCGGAGGGAAAGGGGCGGCGGGCGCCGTCGTACGCCTGCATCGAGCAGCAGGGGTATGTCTGGGTCTACGCCTCGCCGGATACGACGCCTGCGCGCGCGCCGTGGCGGATCGCCTGCGCAGACGATGCGCGTTACACGACCGTTCGACGCATGTTCCGGGTCGCCGGCACCGTTCATGCCGTCATCGAGAACGCGCTGGATGTGCCGCACACCGCGTTCCTCCACGGCGGGCTGTTCCGGACGGCGGAGAAGAAGAACGAGATCGAGGTGGTGGTGCGGCGCTTTGGCGATCACGTGGAAGCCGAGTACCTCGGTGAGCCCGCGCCGCGGGGCCTGGCGGGCCGGGTGCTCGCGCCGAAGGGCGGCGTAGTCCAGCACTTCGATCGCTTCCACCTGCCGAGCATCGCGGAGGTGGAGTACCGGCTCGGCGACGACAGCCACCTCATCGTCACGTCGCTCTGCACGCCAGTGAGCGACTTCGAGACGATGCTGTACGCCGTGGTGACCTTCCGGCTGCCGGTGCCGCACTGGCTTCTGTGCCCGTTCCTCACGCCGGTGGCCACGCACATCTTCCGGCAGGACGCCCGCATCCTCGCGCAGCAGACGGCCACGGTGCGGCGCTTCGGTGGCGAGCAGTACGTCTCCACGGAGATCGACGTGCTGGGCCCGCAGATCCTTCGACTCCTGTTGCAGGCCCAGCGGGGCGAGCGGCCACCGCCGGATGCTCCTGTGGACGTGCACCGGGTGCGCATGCGCACCTGAGCGGGCGCAACAGGGGGCCTCGGAACGTGTGCTATGCACCGTCCGGTGTACGACGTGCTCACGCAGACCGTGGCGACGCCGGAACGCGTCGCGCTGGAGCTCCCTGTCGCGGGTGTCGGTTCGCGCACCGGGGCGTACCTCATCGACTTCGCGGCGCTCGGGTTGTTCTGGGTGGCAGTGTTCTTCGTCGTGTCGATGATCGACGCGGAGATCTACTTCGAAGCGCGCGCCCTCTCCGGACTGTTGCAGGGGTTGATCATCCTGGGCGTCTTCGCGACCCAGTGGGTCTACTGGACCGCGTGCGAGGTGCTCTGGGGCGGGCAGACTTTGGGCAAGCGCGTCGTGGGGATCCGGGTCGTGCGCGAAGACGGCGCTCCGGTGGGCTTCTTCGACAGCGCGGTGCGCAACCTGTTGCGGCTGATCGACTTTCTCCCCGCCTTCTACGCGCTGGGCGTGGTGACGATGCTGGTGACGAAACAGCACCGGCGGCTGGGCGACATCGCGGCCGGAACGCTGCTCATCCGCGAGGTGCGCGTCGATCTCGATCGCTACGTCACCGCGCAGCCCGCCTCCGCCGCGGGCGCGGCGGTGCCGAACGGCCCCATCCCCTTGAGCGCGCAGGACACCGAGCTCGTGCTCTCCTTCCTCGAGCGCTCCGCCACCCTGGCGCCCGACGCGCGGCAGCGGCTGGCGGCGTCGCTGGTCCACCGGATCGGCGCGGCGCTGCCCGAAGCGGAGCGGGCGGCGATCGCCGCGTCGTGGGAGTCCTCGGAGCGCTTCCTCCGCGAGCGCTTGCGGCCCGGCGCATGAGCGAGTCGATCGCCCAGTTCGTCATGCGCCGCCGCCCCGACTGGGACGCGCTTGCCGAGTTGCTCGACCGCCAGCGCGCCGGCACCCTCGTGCTCGCGGATCTCGAGCGGCTCGACCGGCTCTACCGCTCCGCGGCCGCGGACCTGGCACACGCTCAGGCGCACTTTGCTCAGAGCGACGCCCACCGGTTCCTCAACCAGCTCTGCACGCGTGCGTATGGCGCCATCTATCAGCCGCCGAAGGACCGGCTGGGCGCCATCCGCCGCTTCTATCGGCGCGAGTTTCCGCAGGTGTTCCGCGCGCAGCTCCGCTACGTCGGGGCCAGCGCGTTTCTGTTCGGGCTGGGCCTTTTGATCGGCGCGCTGGTGGTGCTGCTGGATCCGAACGGGGCGGAGCTTCTGGTTCCGGATCACCTGCGCGAGTACATCGCCCAGAAGAAGATGTGGACCGACGACATCTTCCAGGTGACGCCGGGCGAGCTGGCCTCGTCGCAGATCGCCACCAACAACCTCACCGTGACCATCGCCGCGTTCGCGCTCGGGCTGACCTGGGGGGCGGGGACGGTGTTCGTGATGCTGAACAACGGCGTCCACATCGGGTCGGTGGCCGCGCTGTGCATCCGCGAGGGGATGGGCGGCGCGCTCGGCGAGTGGATCAGCGCGCACGGCTTCGTCGAGCTGAGCATCATCGTGATTGCCGGCGGCGCGGGGCTGATGCTCGCCCATGCGCTCGTGGATCCCGGGGAGCTCCCGCGCGGCCAGGCGCTGCGCCGGAAGGGCACGGACGCGGTCAAGCTGGTGGTCGGCTGCGCCCCGTTCCTCTTCGGAACCGGCTTCGTGGAGGGCTTCGTCAGCCCGAACTTCCCCGCGGTCGTGAAGGTGGTCCTGGGGCTGTCTCTGGGGATCGCCTTCTGGAGCTATCTCCTGTTCACCGGGCGGAGCCCGTCTCCGGCGCCGGCCCTCAGGGCGCGGGGAGCTCGGGTGGCTCGACCTTGAGCGCCGTGACCTGACGTGCCCGCTGCTGCTGGTGGTGGAGGATCCGCTCGTAGGCGAGGTTGATCTCGCGCATCCGCTGCGCGTCGCCACCGCGGTCCGGGTGGGCACGGAACGCCAGCTCGCGGTAGCGCTCTCGGACCTCCATCGGCGAGGCCAGGGGCGAGAGCCCGAGCACCCGGTAGGGATCGCGATCGTCCAGCGAGGAGAGCCAACGCTCGAGGCGCGCCTTCACCTGGGAGAACTCCGCGTCGGCGGAGGCCTCGCCCACCGGGCGGGTGCGCACGCTCGCGTCGGCGCGGAAGACGTCCGCGTAGGAGGAGGACACCCAGCGGTGGCAGGAGCCGCAGCGGAAGTAGCGCACGCGCCGGCCGCTGCCGAGATACGCGGTCATCCGCATCCCGCAGTGCGTGCACTCGACCTCGACGTCGCTCAGCGCCTCCACCGCCCGCACGGCGCGCATGTCCCCTGGCTCCTTCCTTCGTTGCGAGGTACAGCCCTGTAGCGAAGTGTCGCCAGCACGGATCTGCCGTCAAACTTTTCGCCGCCGGGTGCCCGGATGCACCGTCCGCCGATTCCGCGCTACAAGTCGCGGACGCCCGAGGGAACCGACCCGATGATCCGCCTGTCGACCACCGCCGCCGTGATCGCCCTGGCGTCGTTGATCCCTTTGCGCGCCACCGCGGAGGACGCCGCGGGCGCCCATCTCAAGGCGCTGATCGGCGGGAGCGCGTCGAAGAAGCGGGCAACGCCGCCGGCGAAGGCGAACTCAGCGGCCCTGTTGAGCGGCGGCAAGGACGAGGACGCCACGCCCGCTGCCGCTCCCGCTCCTGTTCCGCCAAAGAGCGATGCGGACCGCGCCCTGCTGAAGGCGCTGCTGTTCGCGTTCCAGCCCGCGCCGCGGGAGATCCGGGCGATCGCGATCGAAGACCTCGCGCTGCTCGGCGATCGCCGGGCGATCGACGTGCTGGCCGATCTCGCCTTCCACCCGGATCCGGTGATCGCCGCGGCGGCGGTGCGCGCCATCGGCCACTTCCAGGACCGGCGCGCCGAGGACCTGCTCATCCGCGTGGCCGAAAAGCGCACGTTCCCGATCGAGATCCGCACGGCCGCGATCGACGCACTCCCCTTCCAGGCCACCTTGACCGCGCACGCCGCCCTCAGACTTCTCGCCGGAGCCAGCAGTGAGCCCTCGGCGATCCAGCAGGCCGCCCGGAAGTCGGCGGACGCGATGACCCTGCCCGGCCCGCCGACCTCCAGGAGATGACCACCCCGATGGCCCCACGAACGATCGCCTTCCTCGGCGCGGGCAACATGGCCGAGGCCCTCATCCGCGGGCTCCTGAAGGCGAAGGCCGCCGAGCCCACACAGCTCATCGGCACCACCCGCAGGCCGGAGCGCGGCGAGGAGCTGACGAAGGCGTACGGGATCCGCACCACGCTCGACAACGTCGCCGCCACGCGCGAGGCCGACGTCGTCATCCTCGCGGTCAAGCCGCAGGCGCTCGACAAGCTCCTGGTGCAGATCGCGCCGGCGGTCGACCGGCACAAGCTGGTGATCTCGATCGCCGCGGGCGTTCCGATCGGAGCGCTCGAGCGCAAGCTCGGCGCGGGCGCGCGGATCGTCCGGGCGATGCCGAACACGCCGGCGCTGGTGGGGCGCGGTGCCTGCGCGATTGCTGCCGGCGAGCACGCCACCGAAGACGACCTCGCGCTCGCGGCCTCGATCTTCGACTCGGTGGGGATCACCACCGTGGTGGAGGAGTCGCTCATCGACGCGGTGACCGGGCTGTCGGGCAGCGGGCCCGCGTACATCTTCCTCATCATCGAGGCGCTCTCGGACGCGGGCGTGAAGGTGGGGCTGCCCCGCTACACCGCGCAGAAGCTCGCCACGCAGACGGTGCTCGGCAGCGCGCACCTGTTGATGGAGACCCAAGCGCACCCGGGTCAGCTCAAGGATCAGGTCACTTCACCGGGCGGCACGGCGATCGCCGGGCTGCATACTCTGGAGGCGGGCGGGCTGCGGACCACGCTGATCGACGCCGTGGAGGCGGCGACGCGGCGCGCGAAGGAGCTCGGGGAGCAGTTCCTGGAGAAGAGCGGGCACTGAGCTAGACTTTCCGCCATGAAGATCACCCCGCTCGACATCCGCCAGAAGCGCTTCGAGACCGCCTTCCGGGGCTTCGACCGCCGCGAGGTGGAGGCGTTCCTCGAGCTGGTGGCGGCGGAGTTCGAAGAGGTGGTGAAGGAGAACATCGCCCTCAAGGAAGAGCAGAAGCGCCTGGTCTCGCGGCTGGAGACGCACCAGGAACGCGAACGCACCCTCCAGGAGACGATGGTCACCGCCCAAAGGATCAGCGAGGACATGAAGGCGGCGGCCAAGAAGGAGGCGGAGATCCTCCTGGCGGACGCCGAGCACCAGGCGGAGAAGATCGTCCAGGGCGCGCACCAAAAGCTGGTCCAGGTGATCGAGGACATCAACGAGCTCAAGCGCCAGCGGGTGCAGTTCGAGTCGCAGGTGCGCTCGGTGGTGGAGGCCCACCTGAAGCTTTTGGAGACCTTCGCGCCCACCAGCGAGCAGGAGCGGATCGAGGACAACGTCACCTTCTTCGCGCAGCAGAAGAAGGCCTCCGCCGAGTAGCCCCGATGCCGTCGTGGTTGACCGAGGTTGCCGGCGGGACGGAGCTGGCCGTCCTGGTCCAGCCGCGGGCGTCGCGCTCGAAGGTTGTCGGCGAGCACGACGGGCACCTGAAAATCCAGCTCGCCGCCCCTCCCGTGGACGGCGAGGCGAATGCGGCGCTGATGGATCTGTTGGCGAAGCGACTGGGCATCCCCCGGCGGCAAATCACCCTGGTGTCCGGTCAGACCTCCCGCCGCAAACGTGTGCGTGTGGAGGGTCTTGAGCCCGCGCAGGTGCTGGCTGTTATGACTGAGGCCTCGTGACCCCGGCGCGGCACAGGCTCGTCCGCTCCTTCGCCGCTGCGCTGGCGGCCGCGCTCGTGTTCTCCCCGCTCACCGTTCTGGCCGAAAACGAAGCTCTGCCGGCACCTCTCGCCCCCCACGCCGAGGGCCTGCACGAGCCGTTGCAGCGCCCGGACGGTGAACCTCTGCCGCGGCCGGCGATTGCCGCGGGCGAGATCACCACCCGGCGGTTCCGGCTCGTCTACACCGCACGCGCCGAAGGGACTGCGCGCGAGCTGTCCACGCGCATCGAGTCGATCCGCGACGACTTCCAGAAGGTGCTCGGGCGCGACTGGCCGGGCACGACGGAGATCCGCATCGGCATTGGACGGAAGGAGATGGAGGCGCTGGCGCTCCCCGGCGGCAACCCGCCCGCGTGGGCGGAGGCGCTGGCCTATCCCGGCTACAACATCGTGCTGCTCGACGGGCTCTCGTTGTTCAAGCCGGACGGGGGCGTGACGCTGCGGCACGAGCTCTCGCACGTCGCGCTCGGCCAGCTCTCCGCGCACTGGCCGCGGTGGTTCCAGGAGGGGATGGCGATGTACCTCACCGGCGATCGCTTCTCGATCGCCCAGTACACGGCGATGTTCCGCGCCGTCACGAACCAGCGCCTCTTCCTCTTCGACTCGCTCGCCGATGGCTGGCCGGATCACCCTGCGGAGGTGGAGGTCGCGTACGCGCAGAGCGTGATCTTCGTCACCTGGCTGGTGGACGAGTACGGGCCCGACAAGATGGGCGCCTTCATCGATCTCGTCCACTCGGGGACACCGTTCGACACCGCGTACGCGGTGGCCTTCCACTCCACGCTGGCGGTGGACGAGGACGCCTGGCGCAAAACGCTCCCCAACCGCTACTCGTGGACACCGATCGTCACCGGCGGCGGCGCGCTGTGGGGACTGATGTCGGTGCTGATGGTGGCCGCCTGGGTCCGCCGCCGTAGGGACCGCGCACGCAAAATGGAGGCGCTCGCCGCCGAGGAAGCGGCGGAGATGGCGGAGCGCCTGGCGCGCGCGCTTCAAACGCTCCCTCCGGCGAATACGGGCCGGGAGGACTTCGACGAAGCCGGGTACCCGCGGGAGTTCGATGGGACCGCGCGCGACGAGCCGTCGGACGACGCGGTGGACACGAGCAACGACGACGGGTTCGCGAAGGACTCCAGCTCCGACGGATTCGACTCCGACGCGGACGCCGTCACCAACGCCGAAGACCGCGAACCGGCTGCGGAGGAACCCGATGCTGGTTCCTCCGCGGACGACCCTTCGGCCCTCGACAAGCCGAGGCGCATCCTGCACTGACCGGGCGCACTCAGAGCCTCCGGCGGCCTCACTGCCGATGCTCGCATCCGATCGCAGAGACCGTCCCGCGGCACCGCCGCTGCGCCGACCGCCACCCGTCCGACCAGCGCGAGAACGAGGGGCGCTGCGCTGCCGCCTTTCGGTGGGTCGCTTCCTCGTCGGTTTTCTGCACTTCGTCGTCGATGCGCCCGGGCGGCGCCGATCGGACCGGCGCGATCATCAGATCGGAGGGAGCTCTCCGAAAGCGCCCCGGCAGAAGCTTCATCGCAGCCGGCGATCCGCATCCCCGCGCGGACCGCCCGCGTTCGCCGCTTACGGGCACACGGTGGTCGAGCCGTCGCCCTTCCCTGCGCAGGCGCGATCCGCCGGCACCGGGTCCGCCGGTCCGGACGTCTTCGCCGCCACGGCGTCCCCGACCGCGCCATGGAGCGCCTCACGCGCCTTCCGCCACACCACGGGAGCTGCGCTCACCCGGTCCGGGGCCGGGGCGATCCGCGTCACCCACTCTCCTGCAACCCCGCCGCGGCCGGCCTCGCGGGCCAGCTTCAGCAATTCGTAATCCTCCAGCCCATCGCGCAGCGCCTTGAGCCTGAGGCTCTCCACCACCCTCACCTCGCCGCCCTTGCCCGGCGTCACCGGATAGAAGAGCGCGTCGACGGGCGCCGTGCCCTTCGACCTCGCCTCACCGAAGCCGGACACAACTCCGGTGTAGCGCAGCCCCTGCGCGCCGCCCGCGAAGGCCAGCCAGGCGATGGCGCGGACCTGCGCGGCCGACGCTCCCAGCCGAAGCGCACTGGACTCACGCGCCGGGCGCAGCGTCCACCACCGGTTCTCTCCGACCTTCCCGCGCGCGCAGTCCGCAAACGCGCACTCGTGCACACGGTGCGCGAGGATCGCATCCGGAACGACCACGTCCATGAGCGCGGGGTGATCGCTGAAGGCGATCAGCCGATCGGCCCAGCCCTTCTCACGCAGGTGCTGCTCGAAGGCCATTACGTACCTGAAGCGTTCGAGGCCGCGGATCCCATCCGGCAGGCGCAGGGTGATCGCCGACTGCGCAGCACCGCCGAGCGCCGGCACACCATTCATCAACGTCGCCACCTCCGCATCGAAGTTGCGGTAGTCCACCCGGAGCGCGTTCTCGCCCCGGATGACGTGGAAGGCGGGCGCCTGGCCGGTGCCGCCGATCAGCGTGACGCGATCGGCCAGCGCCAGGAGGGCGTAGTTCGAAACCAACCGGCGCAGGTCGTTCGCATCCAGCGGCTCGCCGGCGCCGAGCGCGGCCTCCCGGCTGGAGAACTCGAACGCGGTGGGCAGGCTGGCGCGCAGCGGGAGCCGGGCGGCGGAGACCTGCAGGTGGATCGGCACCTGCGCCCTCCCGCCGTCGGACTCGATCTCCAGCCGCCCCGTGTACGCGCCGGGTGTGGCAGTACGGGGCACCGTCACCTCTACATAGAGCGGCAGGTCCTCGCCGGGCTCCACCGAGGCGCCGATAACCTCCACATGCGCGTCGATCGGCACGAGCGCGTCCGCGACGCGCTTCCCTCCCGCGTCCGCCCACAGCGCGCGGTACACGCGGAGCTGCGTGGAGCCGATCATCCCGCGGGGCGAACGGAGCGGGGACCAGCGGACGCGGAGACGACCGCTGGCCGCGGCCCCGCCCCGTAGCACGACGAAGAACGCCTCGCGCTCACCGCGGGCCGCGATCAGCGAGGCTTCATCAGTCGCTTCTTCCGGCACCGCCCCCGAATGCAGCTGCGTGAGAGCCGGCGCGACATAGAACGTCGCCGACCCAGAATCGTTCGCAGCCCCGGCCCACGCAGACATCGTGAGCAGGGCCGCCACCACCGTGGCGAATTGACCCTTCACGCTCCACTCCTTGCCCGTCCACAACCGGGCCGCGGCGGTGCGCGTAGCAGGAGCCGTGCCCCCTCTTCGCCGTTCGGGGCCGGACGGCGACGCGCCCCGTTCGGGACGGAGCGCGCCACGGATGGCGACGGACTTTCTCTCCCGATCGCGCCGCGTGACCACCGGAGGATTTACGGGCGCCCGCGCTTCGTCCCGCTGCAACCTGCGGATTCGACACGCAACGGGACTGGCAGGCGGATTGCTCGGAGCGCCACGTCCACAAAGGAGCGGCGATGCGCACGGCGATGACGGCGGGTCGGGGAAATGCGGGGCGTATCCTGGTCGAGCAGCCGGAACGCCTGGCGGCGGCGTGGCGCCGCGAGCGCTACAGCGAACGGGGCGGGAATGCGGTGCCCGAGAACCTGCTCGATGGGTGCGTGGAGACGCTCATCCGCGAGCTGGGGCACTCGCTGATGGGGGCGAAGGGCCCTGCGTGGTGCCGCGCGCGGGGTGTTCTTCGCCTCTCGCTCGCGCGCGGTGAGCACGGCCTCCACCAGGAGTTCGCCACGCTGCGCCGCTGTCTGTTCGACGCCCTCGTGGTGGCGAACGCGACGGGCGCGGAGCACCACCGGCTCCTGCAGGAGATCGACGCCGCGGCGGAGTCGGCGATCGCGCTGCTCCGGCGTCTGGCCAACCCCGGTCTGCCTCTGCCGCGGTTCGCCTTCGGGGGCCTGGTGATCGAGCTCATCGAACCGCAACCGCGACACGCCACAGGGGCGGAGACGTCCTGGGCGCCGCCGCCGCACTGACGCGGCCCAGTGCGGATCAGGCGGGGATGGTCACCTCGAAGGTGGTCCCCTTCCCCGGGCGGCTGCGGCAGACCACGTTGCCGCCATGCTCTTCGGCGATGCGCTTGACGATCGCCAGGCCCAGCCCGGTGCCGTTCTTCTTGCGCGCGGTGACGAACTCTCCGAACAGCCGGTCGGCGATCTCCCCAGGGATGCCCGGGCCGTTGTCGCTGAACCGGAAGCACAGCCCGCTGTCGTTCCTGTCCACGGTCACGGTGAAGCGCGCCCCCGGTTGATCCTTGAGCGCCTGCGCCGCGTTGCGCGCGATGTTGTAGATGAGCCGCTTCATCTTGTTCTCGTCGAAGCGGGCGGCGCCGTCGTAGTTGAGCTGCAGCTTCAGCTCCACCCCGGTGCCCTCGAGATCCTTCTCGAGGAACCCGCGGATCTCCTCCATGAAGCGGTTGAGGTAGACCTTGCGGACCCCAAAGCTCCCGTTCGCCGCGCGCGAACGCCAGCGTCTCGCGGGTCATCGCGTGGATATGCTCGAACTGCCGTTCGATCGTCTCCGCGTACTGTCGGCGCTCCTCGACGGAGCTCTCCATGGCCATCAGCTGGACGTAGCCGGAGATGATCGTCATCGGAGTGCGCAGATCGTGCATCACCCCCGAGAGCATCTGCCCGATGTTGGCGAGCCGCGCTTTGCGCTCGCCTTCCTCGCGCGCGCAGCGCAGGAGGATCGCCCGGCCGGTCTGGCCGCCAAGCAGCGTCGCCAGCCGTTCGTCCCCCGCGGTGAAGCCACCCTTCTTGTTGAGCAGCTCCAGCGCGCCGAGGTTTCCGCGTTCGCCGGGGATGGGCACGCACAGAAGCTCCCGCACCGTCACGCCCAGCTTCCGCGCCACCGAACGGTCGTAGTGCGGCGAGGACTCTGCGTCGTCCAGCCGGACCGCTTCGCCGGTCTGCGCCACGTACCCGGCGATCCCCTTGCCGGCGGAGAGCCGCATCGACGTGAGGGCCTCGTTCTTCTCGCCGAGCGCGCTGCGGAAGAAGAGCGTCCCCTGCTCGTCCTCGGACAGAAGGATCGACCCCGCCGACGCCCCGGTCACGGCCAGCGCCTTGTCGAGGATCCGGTCGAGCAGGTCCTCCTGACGCTCGGTGGAGGACACCGCCTTCTCCACCTCGTAGAGCAGATCCAGATCGCGGACCGCTTCGGAGAGCTCGCGTTCGGCGCGGGTGAGCTCGAGGTTGCGGCGCTGGAGCGTCTCGAGGAGCAGCACGTTGTCCAGAACGCCGGCGATCTGCACGGCCACCGTCTCCACGAGCTGCGCGTCGTCCGGCTGGAAGGCGCCGGGCCGGCGGTGGAGCACCTCGATCGCTCCGAGCAGCCGACCACTCACGTGCCGCAGCGGGGCGGCGATGAGCGACCGGGTCCGAAAGCCGGAGAGCCGGTCGATCTCCGGGTTGAAGCGCGGGTCGTCGTAGGCGTCATCGACGCGTACGACTTCCTTGCGCCGGACGACATGCCCGACGATGCCCTTGTCCGCGGGGACGCGGATCTCCTTGAGCGTGGAGCCCTTGAGCACGCGCGACCACAACTCGCCGCGCGCCTCGTCGAGCATGAACAGGGTCGCCGCTTCGGCGCCGAGCAGCGCCGCCACGCGGTCGATGACCAGCTTGAGCAGCCCGTCGAGATCGCGCGCGGTGGCAAGCTTCACCCCGATGTCGAGCACCGCGGCGAAGCGCTCGCCCTGCCGCGCCACCGCGCGCTCGAGGTCCTGCAGCTTGCCGTTGACCACTTGAAGGAGGTCCGGCTGCGTCGGTCGCGCGATCGCCTTCATGGGCGCGCACAGTAGCAGGGAGCCCGCGCCCGGAGCGCACGTCACGCAGCGCGGTGGGCCGCGTCAGTGCGCCTCGGCCCAGTTCGCCCCGGCGCCGGCCTCGACCTTGAGCGGCACGCGGAGCTGGACGATGCCGCTCATCGTGTCCACCGCCAGCGCCAGCACCTCGTCCCGCTCCTCCTCCGGCGCTTCGAGCAAGAGCTCGTCGTGGACCTGCAACAGCATCCGCGCCTTGAGGTGCTTCTCCTGAAGCCGCCGGTCCAGGCGGATCATCGCCATCTTGATCACGTCCGCCGCGGTGCCTTGGATCGGCATGTTGATCGCCGCGCGCTCGGCGGCCTGCGCCGCGTTGCGGTTGCGCGAGTGGATGTCGGGGATGTACCGGCGGCGTCCGAACAGCGTCTCCACGAAGCCGCTGCGCCGCGCCTGCTCGATGGTCTGTTCGATGTAGCGGCGGATACCGCCGAAGCGCTCGAAGTAGCGATCGATGATCGACTTCGCCTCCTCCTGGGGAATGTCCAGCCGGGTCGAGAGCCCGTGCGGCGAGAGCCCGTAGGCGATCCCGAAGTTGACCATCTTGGCGGCGCGGCGCTGGTCCGGCGTCACCGCCTCCGGCGGCACTCCGAACACCTCCGCCGCGGTGCGGGTGTGGACATCCTGATCCTTCTCGAACGCTTCGATCAGCCCCGGATCTTCGGAGAAGTGCGCCAGAAGGCGCAGCTCGACCTGGGAGTAGTCCGCGGAGATCAGCACGTGTCCCGGATCGGCCACGAAGGCGCGGCGGATCACCGGCCCCATCTCGCCGCGGATCGGGATGTTCTGCAGGTTCGGATCCACCGACGACAGCCGCCCCGTCGCCGCTACCGCCTGCCGGAAGGTGGTGTGCAGCCGCCCGTCCTTGCCCAGCATGGTGGGCAAAGGCTCCAGGTAGGTGGACTTGAGCTTGGACAGCCCGCGCCACTCGATCACCGCGCGCGGCAGCGGGTGCTGTTCCGCCAGCTTCTCCAGCACCTCCTGATCCGTGGAGGGGCCCGTCTTGCCGCGCTTGAGCACCGGGAGCTTGAGCTCGTCGAAGAGGACCGTGCACAGCTCCTTCGGCGAGTTGACCTGAAACTCGTGCCCTGCGTACCGGAAGATCTCCTGGAGTTTGGCGGCGGCCTCCTGATCGACCCGGTCCTCGGTGGCCTTGAGCGCCACAGTGTCCAGCCGGACGCCGGCGCGCTCCATCTTCGCGAGGATGGACATGAGCGGCAGTTCCACCTCGCGGGCGAGCTTCGCCAGCGCCACCTGTTCGACCTCCGCCCACAGCTCCGGCGCCAGCCGCCTCGCCGCGTCCGCGGATGCACCGCTCCAGGGCGCCAGCTCTTCGACGGAGAGGGCGCTCGGCCCGTCTCCGCGCTTCTTGGCCAGTTGATGCGGGTCCGGCGGAAGCTCGTTGCGCAGCCGTTCGCGGGTCAGATCCGGGAGCGCGTGCTCCTTGCGCGACGGGTTGAGCAAATACGAGAGCATCTCCACGTCGTCCTCGGCGCCTTCCAGCGACATCCCATTGGCGGCCAGAACGCGCATGAGGATCTTCAGATCGTGTCCGGCCTTCTTCACGGCCGGGTCCGCGAAGATTGGCCCCAGCACCCGCGCCACCGTCGCCACCGGGAGCTGCGCCGGGGCGCCGAGGTAGCGGTGTCCGAGCGGCAGATAGAAGGTGCGCCCGTCCGGCAACGCCAGCCCCAGCCCAATCAGCTCCGCCCAGTCGATCGGCCCCTCGAAGGTGGGGATCACCGCCAGCTTCCCGGCGGCGGCCGCGGCCGAGGCCAGCTCGGAGAGCTGGGTCTCCGTCGTCACCACGACGGTCTCGGACGCGAGCGGTGTGGGCGCCTCCGCCGGCATCTCCTGCAGCAGCTTGAAGAACTCCAGCTCGCCGAACAGCGCACGCGCCTCCTTCTCGTGGATGGGCCGGCGCCTGAACTTCTCGATGTCCGTGTCGATGGGCAGATCCAGCCGCATCGACACCAGCTGCATGTTCTTGCGGAGGATCTCCGTGCTGGCGGCGATCGCCTCGCGGATCTTCGGCTTCTTCACCTCGCCCACGCGGGCGATCAGCGCCTCCACGTCGCCGAACTGCTGGAGCAGCTCGGTCGCCGTCTTCGGGCCGATCCCGGGGACCTTGCCCACGTTGTCGATGGCATCGCCCACCAGCGCCAGGTAGTCCTTCATCTGCGGCGGCGTGATGCCGTACTTCTCCTTCACCGCCTGAAGGTCGGTGTACCGGTCCTGCATCGGGTCGAAGAGCGTGACGTCCTCGTCGACCAGCTGGATGAAATCCTTGTCGCCGGTGATGATGAGGACCTTGTAGCCCTGCTTCTTCGCCGCGCAGGCGAGCGTGCCGACCACGTCGTCCGCCTCCCAGCCCGCGAACTCCACGACCGGGAGGTTGAGCGCGTCCACCACGCGGCGGATCAGCTCGAACTGCGGCACCAGATCCGACGGCGGGCCCTCGCGGTTCGCCTTGTAGGTGGGGTCGATCGCCTGGCGGCCCAGCCGGCTCTCCTTGTCGAACGCCAGCGCCACGTGGGTGGGCGACAGCTCGCGGAGCGTCTTCAGGATCATCCGCGTGAAGCCGTAGACCGCGTTGGTGGGCACGCCCTTCGACGTCGAGAGGTGCTGGATAGCGTGGTAGGCGCGAAAGATGAACCCGGAGGCGTCGATCAGCGTGAGCACCGGCGGCTGCGCCCGGGCCTCGGAGGTGGCGTCGGTCATCAGAAGGTGAATAGCGCGCGAGGGCGCGCGGGTCACCGTGTAGTGACTGTCTTCCGTCTGCCGTCTTCCGCGTGCAGCAGTCTTCCGGCGGTCGCCGGCTGCCGGATCGGTCGCGCATGCGGGCGCTTGCAACGGCTGCTCTCAGCTGCAGCCGAGCTCGGCCTTCTTCGCCGCGACCTTCTCCTTCAGCCCATCGCCGTCGGTGGCGAAGTCGAGGACCTCGTCCAGGTCCTGGCAGCTGCTCGCGTTGTCGAGCCGGTTACCGCCCTGCTGCGAGCAGTAGCCGATCGCCTTGTTCAGATCCGCATCGCCCCGGTAGAAGCTGAAGCCGAGCCGCCAGATCTTGCAGGCGCGCCGCGGGTCCTGCCGCTGCGCCCACACCTTCCCGCCGGGATAGGCGGCCTTCGCCATGTCGACCTCGATGCTGTGGCGATAGAAGGTGTTCCGGGTGGTCCCCACCAGCTTCATCAGCTTCTCGTCGACGCTGAGCGCCTCGCGGAAGACCTCGGCCGCCTTCTCGAACTCAGACTCCTGCAGGCTGGAGGACCCGGCCTTGTAGAGGTTCTCCACCGCGCCCATGTCCGCGCGCAGATCGTCGGCCTGTTGGTGGAGGCTCACCTTGTCCGGGTTCGAGCGGATCTTGATCAGCTTGACGATCGCCTCGCCGGACTTGCCGTTCCAGTACAGCTCGATGGCCTCCTGCATCAGCTTGTCCTTGAACTTCGACTGGACGAGCTTCTTGAACTCGTCGGTCTTGTCGTCGACGACGATGTCGTCCTCGAACATCTTGACCTCCGGGCACGTCCAGAGCTTCGCGTTCGGGTCCATCTTCTCCCGGGCGCGCAGGAGGTTGAGGAACTGCGGATCCTTCGGCCGCCAGCCGATGCGGCCCTTGTGGCCCCACAGATCCAGCTCGTAGCCCACCGGCGGGACGAGCTCGTCCTCGTCCATGTTCTGGCAGGCAAACGTCATGTACTTCTCGCACCGCTGCAGCGCGAGGTCCCAGTGGTTGCCCCGCGCGTAGTTGTTGCAGTCGTCTTTGGCGCGCTTCTTGACCGCCTCGATCGCCTGACGCGCGGTGGGCTTGACGATTCGGTAGTACGAGCACTTCGGGTCGATCTTCCCGAACTCGTCGAGCGCCTGCTCTTCGCGGAGGAGCTCCATCGCCCTCTTCCCCGCGTCGAAGTGCTTCTGGCACTCCATCTCCAGGGCGATCTTCTGGATCTGGGCGATCACCTGCGAGTTGATCGGATCCAGCTCGAGCGCCTTCTGGCAGGCCTCGTTCGCCTTCTCCCAGTTGGGGGCGTTGCCCAGCTCCGATGTGGAGTAGGACCGGCACTCGCTCAGGTACTGCTCCACCTGCGCCTTGACCTCGAGCGGGTTGAGGACCGCGTCGCCCGGGGGCGGGGCCACTGGTTCCTCTGTGCCCCCGGCGGCTTTCACCACCACGCCCGCCATGAGCAGCACGCCCACGGCCGCACCGCCGATGATGAAGAGCTTCTTCCTTCCGCCGGATGTGCCCGCCGCGCCGCCCGCCGCGGCCCGTCCTCCGCCGCCCCGGCGCGTGGGCGCCGCCGCCGCCTCTTCGTCCCCGGGCTCGTAGACCAGCTCGATCATGCCGAAGCTGACGACGTCCCCGGGCTGCAACACCACGTCCCCTTCGACCGGCTGGCCGTTGACGGTGGTGCCGTTGGCGCTGCCCAGATCGCGGACGACGATCCCCTCGGGCGTCTTCTCCAGCTCGGCATGCCGGCGGCTGACCGATTCGTCCTCGATCTGGATGTTGACGCCGGCCACCCGGCCCACGACGACCTTGCCGCGAAGCGGATAGGTCTTGTTCGCCCACGGACCCGTGAGCCCGCGGAGCACCGGCCCGCTTCCGATGGCCGCTCTCTCCGGCCGCGCCGGACGCTTCGCGAGCGCATCCGGAGGCGGCCGCTCCGGCGCGCCGGACCTGCCCTTCACGACCTCCATTTGGCGGGTCGCGCGCGCGGCCTTGACCGCGGGCAGCTGCGACGTGGCACCGGGCGTACCGCCGGCCGGGCGCCGCGGACGTTCGCCCGCGGCCGCGCCGCCCACCTGCACGGGTTTGGGGCCGCTCTTTCCGCGCGCAGCAGCCCGGACCGAGATCTCGTAGTCGCCGATGACGATCTGCGTGCGGGGTCCCACCGGCGTGGGCGCCTGGATCCGCTCGCCGTCGACCCAGGTTCCATTGGCCGATCCGACGTCCTCGACCATCACCGCGCCGCCTTCGACGTAGAAGCGCGCGTGCGAGCGCGAGACGCCACCCTCGGTGAGGACGAGATCGTTCGTGTCGAGCCGCCCGACCGTGGCCTCGGACTCCAGCTCGTGCGTTCTTTCGGTTCCGTCCGGGCAGCGGATGTGGAGCGTGGGCATGGTCGCCTACTCCTCGCGGAAGATGCTCATGTTGACCGGAATGCCGCGCCGCTGGAGCTCGTCGTAGAACTTCGGGACGAAGCCCGAGGCTACGAAGCGGCCGCGCACCTTGCCCTCTTCGGTGAAGCCCTCCTGCTTGAAGTAGAAGATGTCCTGGAGCGTGACGATGTCCACCTCCATGCCGGAGATCTCGGTGATGAAGCAGATCTTCCGGCTGCCGTCCGAGAAGCGCGTCTGCTGGACGATGAGGTTCACCGCGGAGGCGATCTGTTCGCGGATCGCTTTGATCGGCAGCTCCATGCCGCTCATCAGCACCATCGTCTCCAGCCGGGCGATGGCGTCGCGCGGGGTGTTGGCGTGCAGCGTGGTGAGCGAGCCGTCGTGGCCCGTGTTCATCGCCTGAAGCATGTCGAGCGTCTCGCCGGACCGGCACTCGCCGACGACGATCCGGTCCGGCCGCATGCGCAGGCAGTTCTTCACGAGGTCGCGGATGGTAATCGCGCCCTTGCCTTCGAGGTTGGGCGGGCGGGACTCCAGCTGGATCCAGTGCTCCTGCGGGAGCTGGAGCTCGGCGGCGTCCTCCACCGTGATGATGCGTTCGTCGTCCGGGATGAAGGAGCTGATGATGTTGAGCGTGGTGGTCTTCCCGGACCCGGTGCCGCCGGAGATGACGATGTTCTTGCGCGCCTTGACGCACATCTCCAGGAACTCGGCCATCTGGGGCGTGAGGGTCTTGAACCTGACCAGGTCCTGGATCTTGAGGGCCTCGCGCTTGAACTTGCGGATCGTGATGCAGGGGCCCTTGAGCGCGAGCGGCGGGATGATCGCGTTGACGCGGCTGCCGTCCTTGAGGCGGGCGTCGACGAGCGGAGACGACTCGTCGATGCGGCGGCCGATGGGCGCGACGATGCGTTCGATCACGCCGAGCACCGCCTGGTTCGAGGAGAAGATCTTATCCGAGAGCCGGATCTTCCCCTTCTGCTCGATGTAGATCTGGTTGGCGTGGTTCACCATGATCTCGGAGATTTCATCCGAGGCCAAAAACGCCTCCAGAGGCCCGAGCCCGAGCGCCTCGTTGAGCACGTCGGTGAGCAGCTCTTCGCGGTCGACGTCGTCGGGCAGCTCGCCGTCGGCCTCCATCTGGTCGATGATGTCGCGGATGGCCTTCTCGGTCCGGCGCCAGAGCTCCTCGTCGCCGAGCCGGTCCATGTCCATCCGGCGCAGATCCAGGTACTCGATCAACCGGTCGTGGATGTCCTTCTGCAGCCGGGTGAGCTTCTCGACGCGTGGATCGACCTTCCGCTTGTTCCGGGCGAGCGCGGCCGCCATGGACGCCGGCATCCTCGACTTTTCGGGCGGCGGTGCGCGGGTCTCCTCGGGTTCGGGTTCCGCGGGGGCGTCGTCGTAGCCCTCCTCGTCGTACCCCTCCTCGTAGCCCTCGTCGTACGCCTCCTCGTACTCGCCGTCGGCGGCCTCCATCGCCGCGCGAGTGGCACCTTCGGGAGCGGGCTCCACCGTGAGGATGTAGTCGCCGATATAAACCTTGTCGGTGGGCTTGATGACCTGCGGAGCGGAAATCTTCTTCCCGTTCACGTAGGTCCCATTCGTCGACTTCATGTCGACGATGATGAACTTCCCATCCTTGAGGACGATCCGGGAGTGGTACTTCGACACATTCCCCTTCGCGAGGACGATGTCGTTCCCCGCCAACCGTCCGATGGTCACCTCATTCTTGTCGAACGTGAGCTGCTCCGTCCCACCGCTCTTCTCCGCCAGCGTGATGAGAAACATGCCGCGAGACTACCCGAAGTTGGTGTCCGGGCGGAGGAGGCTTGATGGGGGCAGTGCAGACTTTGCGCGTGGTTCGTGTTGGCGGATGAGTGGTGAGTAGAGTGGCGCTTCGCGCACGTGGCTGCGCCGCGTTCGGGGTTTCCGGACCGGACGGGTTCGGTCGTACCGGGTGTGGCGCGCGCGTCGGTCCGCCTCGTCGGAGGTGACGTGATCGTTTCTGGAGCGCTACGAGGGGACGGTCACTTCGCCGTCATCGCGGGCGGCGAGGCTGGCCTGGATGACGCGTGCGCGAAGCGCATGGAGCATCCGGCAGACCTCGATCGCATCGGCGCGGAGCGAGAGCGCCTCATCCTTCTCGAGGTAGCCCAGCCGGACCGAGAGGCCGATGAGGTACTCGACCTCGGAGGCGGAGCCGATGGCCGAGGCCAGGTGCCGAGCGAACTCCTTTCCGGTAGCGAGCCGCGCGCCTTCGACGACGTGGGCGGCGACGGAGACCGCAGCCCGTCGGAGCTGCGACCGGATCCCATGCAGCTCGTCAGATGGATACATCCGGGTCGCCTCATAGACCCGGAGGACGAGCGCATCCGCGCGATGAAAGACCGTCAGCTTCTCGTAATCCTGCACACCCACCTCCCCGCCCAATGACGAGGAGGGACGCTCGCAGGGCCATCTGACGCGGAGAGCGTTCCACCCGGAGCCCCGAAGGGGGCGGAGAGTCGCTTCACCCACGACTCACCCGCCACCACGAACCCGGGTGGTGGCGGGCACTGCCTCAGTCGAAGATGCTGAAGTTCACTTCGCCGCGCGCCTGCTTGTAGCGCGCTTTCACGTCGTCGATGATTTGGCGGATCTTGTCGGAGTCCGGGTTGACGATGCGCGGGGTGACGAAGATCACCAGCTCGCGCTTGGTCGAGTCGAATCCGCGGTTCTTGAAGAGCTCGCCGATGATCGGGATGTGACCCAGGCCCGGCAGCTTCGAGACCGACTTCTGTTCGTCGTGGCTGAAGACGCCGGAGAGGACGATCGTCTCGCCGTGGCGCACGGTGACGTTGGTCTTCACCTTGCGCGTGCGGAAGCCCGGGATCGCGGACGAACCACCGAAGGAGACGCTCACCGAGGTGTCGATTTCGGAGGCCTCCGCTTCGATTTCCGTCTGGATGTTCCCGTTGCGGTCCGCCGTCGGCCGCAGCTTCAAGATGACGCCGTACTCCTTGTATTCGACCGAGAACTGGTTGGCGGTGATGAGGGGGATGGGCACTTCGCCGCCGGCGAGGAACTCCGCCTTCTCGCCACTGGCGCAGACCAGCTTCGGTTGCGCGAGCAGGCGGCCGTAGCCGTCATTCGTCTGGAAGCCGATCGCCAGATCCGAGCTCACCGTCGCGGAGATCGGCATCGCGCCCTGGGAGAAGGACGAGGGCCACAGGTCCTTGGAGATCTGCAGGTTGGCCGAGGCGCTGCCGGTGATGTCGGTCGGGTACTTGATGCCGTAGCGGTCAGTGGAGTTCCGGCGGATTTCGACGAACTGCACTTCGGAGAGGATCATCCGCTTGATGCCCACCACCAGCAGGTTCTCCACCTTCTCGCCGATCGCCTTGGTGATCAGCTCCGCCTTGGCGAGGTCCTGCTGCGACTCCACCGACCCCTCGAGGAAGATGGTGGCGCCGACGACGTTGGCCTGCACGTTCTTGAGGCCCGCCTTCTGGAACGCGGCGTTGAGGTTCTGGGCCACCAGCTTCTTGGCGTTGGGCGCGACCTTCACGAAGCTCTTCACGTTCGGATAGAGGCCGACCACCTGGTCGATCCGGTCCGCGTCCTGCGTGGTGTAGGCCTGGCCGTCGAGGATGATCCGGTCACCCACCATCCGGACGGAGACCCCTTCGATGTCGCCGAGCAGCTTCTTGATCTCGCCGATCACCTCGTTGGGGTCCTGGCGACGGACCGTGACCATGTAGCTGATGCGCTGACCCGAGTTCTTCCAGATGAGCAGTGTGGTCTTGCCCTCGCCCGAGCCGATGATCAGCACCTGGCTGTTGCCGATCGTCTTGACGTCGGCGATGGACGGATCGCCGACGGCGATCCGGCTGATGCCTGGCACGGTGATCACCTTCTGCGTGCCCACGCCGAGGTTGATCGAGGTGCCCTCCTGAGCCCAGGCGGCGGTCGCCGCCAGGGCCAGTGCCGCACCGACGACCCAGGGGAGCTTCAAACGCTTCGACATTCGGCCAGCCCTCCAGAAAATCCCGCTACTGCGCCAGACCGCCCGAGCGGTCCCACCACATCGCCCAGACGCATCCCACGGCGATCGCCACGCCGTAGGGGATGTGCCGGGCAGGTCCCAACTTCGTTTCCTTCGGAAGCAGCCGCGCGCGTACCGCCCAGCGCCGGCCCCAGTTCGAGAGCGTCTCCCAGAAGCGGCCCTGCCACAGAAGCGTGACGACCGCCTGGAGCGCGCCCGCGAGCGACGTGAAGATCAACGCCGTGAGCGCCAGCGGGTAGCCGAACACCACCCCGGCAGCGCCCATCAGTTTGACGTCGCCCCACCCCATCTTCCCGCGCCACGCGAGGACGGCCATGAAG
>JADGHL010000204.1 GCA_019686135.1 Myxococcaceae bacterium
GCTCGATGAGGCGCGCCCTCCCGGGGCCCTGTAGGCCCCCATCCCGGCCCCTCCCCGCTCGGCTGCTGAAAAACCGTAAGCGTATCGGGCGCTTGGGGCCACCATCGGCTTGCAGCGCCGCGAGCCTCTCAGTATGGTCGACCCAACCCCTGCGAAATTGCCTCGTGATTTCGCAGGGTCACGAGGCCTCACGGAGCGTCCGATGCTCAAGTCCGATCTGGTCAACATCCTCGTCGAGAAGCGCGGTGTCACGCAGAAGCAGGCGGAGGCCACCATCGAGACGATTTTCGAGACGATGAAGGAGGCGCTCTGCCGCGGAGAAAACATCGAGATTCGCGGACTTGGCGCGTTCCACGTCAAGAGCTACGACGGCTACCAGGGCCGCAACCCGAAGACCGGGCAGATCATCCCGGTGAAGCCGAAGCGGGGGCTGTTGTTCCGCACCGGCAAGGAGCTCCGCGACCGGGTGAACCGGCCGCCTCCCCAGGAGGCGACGAACACCCTCGCCGCGGCCTCCGAGCCGACCAACCCCGCCTCCGCGGCCCCGGCCACCTCTGCGGCCCCTGCCTCCGCTTCCGCGCCGGCGAACCCCCCGGCGGATCGGACCGACACCGGCTCCACGCCTTAACGCCGCGCCATCGCCAGCTTGCCCACCGGGCGGATCTGCAGGTCGGGGTTCAATTCGCCGTAGGTCAGCACCGCCACCTGCGGGAACGCGCCTTCCAGCAGCTTGCGCAGCTTCCGCCGCACATCCGGCGACGTCAGCACCACCGCGGTCCCGGTCCCGGCGATGCGCCGCACCCCTTCGAGCACCGAGCCCACCCGCTCCGGATCCATCCCCTTCTCCCCGTCGCGGATGACCTCCTCCACCTCCGGGTCCGCCAGGTACGCATAGAGCGGCCCGGTGGGCGCGTACTTGTGGCTGAGGTACCGGTGGAGTGCCTGTCGGCACTTCTCCGCCAAAGCGGTGGCGTCGCCTTCGGTCGTGGGTGACACCAGCGCCTCGAGAATGCCGCGGATGTTCCGCACGCTCACCTCCTCCTGCACCAGCTTGCGCAGAACGTCCGTCAGAAGCGGCATGGGCACCTTGTTGAGCGCCTCCTTCACCAGGGTGGGCGCCTGCGGCTCGAGCCCATCCAGCAGCGCCTGCACTTCCTGCACGCCGAGCAGATCCGGCGCGCGCTTGCGCAGCACGCACAGCAGGTGCTCTCCAATGAGCTGCCGCGGCGTCCGCAGCGCCACCGCCGCAGCCTCCAGCTTCGCCCGCACCTCCACCGGCACCCGGCTGATGGCCTTGCCGTTCGACGGGTCGACCGCGGGCTCGGCCGGCACCTCCAAAAAGGCAATCTCCTGCGGCGGGACGAGCGCGTAGAGCGCGTCGGGCTGGACCTTGCCGGTCGCGCAGGGGACCTCGTCAATTGACACGACGTACGCGCCCGCCGGCAGCGACCGGACGTGGGTGCGGACGCGCACGCCGGGCACTTTCACGCCCAGCTCCAGGAAGACCCGGTCGCGGATGAGGTTGAGCTCCTCCTTCACGAACTTCCCGGCGTCCGCTTCCACCAGCGCGGTGAGCTCCTCGGAGAGATCCAGGGTGACGGGCGACACACCGATCGGCGTGGACGGCGCAGCCGACGCCGCAGGGGTGGGTGCGCCCGGCTGCGCCGCCGGTGCGGCGCTCTCGGCCGTCGCGGGCTTCGCCGTCGCTTCGCCGGGTGCCCCCTTCTGTGGCCTGCCCAGAAGGTACGCGCCGGATCCGATGAGCGCCGCCAGAATGACGAAGATGAGGTGCGGCATCCCGGGCATCAGCGCCAGCGCCAGGCACAGGCCGCCCACCACGTACAGCGGCTTGGAGTGACCAAAGAACTGCGCGCCGATCTCTCCGCCCAGCGATCCATCCTCCGCCTCCGAGGCCACGCGGGTCACCACCAGGCCCGCCGCCACGGCGATGCACAACGAGGGGATCTGCGACACCAGCCCGTCACCGATGGCGATGAGCGCATAGGTGGCCGCCGCCTCCGAGGCGGTCATCCCGTTCTGCAGGACGCCGATGGCGATCCCGCCCACGAGGTTCACCACCACGATGATCAACCCGGCGATCACATCGCCCTTCACGAACTTCATGGCGCCATCCATCGAGCCGAACATCTGCGACTCGCGCTCGAGCTCGCGCCGGCGGCGCCGCGCGGTGGCCTGGTCGATGGCCCCTGCACGCAGGTCCGCGTCGATGGACATCTGCTTGCCGGGCATCGCGTCAAGGGTGAAGCGGGCGGAGACCTCGGCCACGCGTTCGGCGCCCTTGGCGACCACCAGGAACTGCACCACGGTGAGGATGATGAAGATGACCGCGCCCACGACGTACTCGCCCTGGACCACGAACTCGCCGAAGGCCTGGATGATGTCGCCCGCGTGGCCCTCGGAGAGCGCCAGCCGCGTGGAGGAGACGTTGAGCGCCAGGCGGAACAGCGTGGTCAGCAACAGCAGCGTGGGGAACGACGCCACCTTGAGCGCGTCCTTCGCGTAGACCGCCGCCACCAGAAGCGTCACCGCCGCCGCGAGGTTCAGGGCGATCCCCGCGTCCAGAAGCCAGGTGGGCAGCGGGATGATCATCGCGGCGAGGATGGCGGCCATCACCACCGCGAGAACGACGTCGGGCGACTTCTTGGCGCCCAGCATGATTCGGGTCAGCACGCTCATGGTGTCCGGCTCCGCGGACGGGCGTCCGCTTCCTGGGTTTCCATGGCCACCTTCAGCACCGCCGCCGCCGCCTGATACAGCTCCTCGGGGATCTCCTCGCCCACGTCGTAGTGGATGAGGCTGCGCGCCAGCGGGACGTCCTTGACCACCGGGATTCCCTGGCGTTTGGCCTCACGCCGGATGGCCAGCGCGTCCTCGTCGCGGCCCTTGGCCACGAGGTACGGCGCCTCGCACTCCGACGGTTCGTAGCGGATGGCCACAGCGATGTGGGTCGGGTTCACCACCACGGCGGAGGCCTTGTGCACCCCACGTGCCGGGCCGGACATGGCGATCTGCCGGGCCAGCGCCTTGCGCTTGCTCTTCGTGTGCGGATCGCCCTCGTTGTTCTTGTACTCCTGCTTGATCTCCTCGCGGCTCATCATCAGGTCTTTGGTGTGACGCCGCCGTGCGAGCAGGTAGTCGAACCCGCCGAGGATCACGATCACCGCCGTCAGCTTGACCACCACCGGCCGTAACAGCGCCACGACTACGCCCAGCGACGCGCTCCCATCCAGCCACACCGCCGCGAACACCTCGCGCGCGGCGGACCGCACGGACGACCAGAGCAGCGCCGCGATCAGCGCGGCGATGGCGAGGTTCTTCGCGGTGTCCACGAGCTGGCGCACGCCGAAGAGCCGTTTGAGCCCACCGGCCGGGCTGATCCGCTCCAGCTTCGGCGCCACGTGAGCCACGTTGAGCTCGAAGCCGGCCATCGGCGTGGCGGAGAGCAGCGCACCGGCGAACGACCCGGCGAGCGCCGGCCCCACGAACCACGCCAGCACCGTCAATCCTCCGAGCGCCGCCGCCTCCACGGACAGGTCCTGGCGGAGGAAGATCCCCGCGGTCCACGACTGCAGCCGCGCCGCCGCCTCCGGTCCCGCCGCGCACAGACCCATGACGCCGCCCAGGGTGACGAACGCTCCGGTGAGCAACCGGCTGCGCGCGAACTGCCCCTCCCGCCGCGCCTTGCGGAGCCGCTGGGGCGTCGGCTGTTCGGTCTTCTCGCTCACGACGCCACCCCCGCGAAGATCGCCTCGAGGTGCCGGCCGGCATCGGTGACCAGGGACAACAGGCGCTCGCAGAGCAGTCCCACCGCCAGCCACAGCACCGCGCCGCCACCGACGATCCGCAACGGCGCGCTGGTCTCCTGCAGGTTCATCCCCGGCGCGGCGCGCGCGACCAAGCCAAGCAGACAATCCACCGCGAGCCCGAGCCCGGCGATCGGCGCGCCCACCGCAAGCCCGGTGGCCATGGCCACCCCGGCCAGCGCCGCCACCTGCACCGCCAGATCTCCGGTCGGCGCGAACGCGCCCAGCTTCACCACTGCGAAGCCCTTCCAGATCGCCCCGAGGACGATGGGAAACGCACCACCGGTCACCGCCAGTGCCACGAGCAGCTGGTACAGCCCGTCACCTGTGGCCGACTCCCGCGTGCCCGCCAGCGGGAGCGCGGCCTCCGCCGAGGTCCCTCGGAACAGGTCGATGAACCGCCCGCCCATCCGTGCCGCGTCGAACGGCAGCGCCGCGACCAGGCCAATCACCGTCCCGAACACGAGCTCCTTGCCCACCAGCGCCGCCAGCTGAAAGGGGCTGTGCACCTCCACCGGAGCGTTCACGCCACCGCCCCAATGCACGCTCATGCCCAGCGCGAGCACCAGCGCCAACCGGACGGTGGTGGGCGCCGACTGCCCGCCCAAGAGCGGGCAGAGGAACGACACGGGCAACAGCCGCGCCGCGCACAGCGCAACGGCCACAAGGTGCGGGGCCAGCAGCGTAAACAGCGATCCGAGCTCGTCCGCGCTCATTGGGCCACCTGCGGCAGAACGGCCATCAGCTGGGTCATGAACTGCGCAAGCTGGGTGCCGATCCACGGGGCGGCGATCACCAGCGCCAGCACCGCCGCGCACAGCTTGGGAACGATGGACAGCGTGCTCTCCTGAATCTGGGTAGTGGCCTGGAAGAGGCTCATCCCGAAGCCGACCACCAGGCTGGCGCCGATCGGCGGGAGCGACGCCAGCACCATCAGGAGGAGCGCTTCACGCGCGAGCGCAAGCAGCATTTCCTGGGTCATGGCGTCACCGGTACCCGAGCACCAGCCCGCGGGCGAGCAACGCCCAGCCGTCCACCGCCACGAACAGAAGCAGCTTGAACGGCAGGCTCACCTGGCTGGGCGAGAGCGTCTGCATCCCCAGCGCGAGCAGGACGTTGGCGATCACCATGTCCAGCACCAGGAACGGCAGGAAGATGAGGAAGCCGATCTGGAACGCCTCCTTCAGCTCCGTGATGACGAAGGCGGGCACCACCACCGCCAGGTCGTCCTCGGAGACCTCGTCCGCACGGTCCGGCCCGCGCAGCTCGCGGGAGAGGTCGAGGAACTGCGCGCGCTCCTCGGCGCCCCCGTGCTTCGTGAGGAAGTCGCGCAAGGGCTGGACCACCTTGCCGGCCGTGGTCAGCAATTCGGCGCCGGACGCGGACTCGTCCCAGGTGGCCCGGCCGGTCTCGAACATCGCCTCCAGGACCGGCGCCATGATGTGGGCGCTCAGCACCACCGCCAGCCCGGTGAGGACGATGGTGGGCGGGGACTGCTGCGTGCCCATTGCCGACCGGGCAATCGACAGCACCACGGCGATCTTCGAGAAGCTGGTCAGCATCACCGCCGCGAAGGGCACCAACGACATCACGACCAGCAGCACCATCATCCCGACCGGACGGCCGGCGAAGGTGGATTGGTTCACCAGATCCGGGATGCGCTCGCCGGCGAGGGCGGCGCACGGAGCGAGCAGCGCTCCGGCGAACAGGAGCCGTCTCATCGGGACACCCCCTTGCGCACCGCGCGGCGGGGCCGCCGCCCTTTCGGTGCGGGAAAGGAAACGGGCGCGGCAGGCGCGGTCTGAAGCTCGGCGAACCCGTCGCCGTAGACGACCAGGTAGTTCCGGCCGTCGGCCTCCACCAGGGCAATGCCCGTCTTCGGGGACAGGCCGGCGCGAGAGAGGACGCGGAGCCGCGGCGCGGGGGCGCTGCCACTTTCGATATGGCGCTGCCGGTAGAACCACCAGATGAGGCCGGCCACCGCGAGCGCAGCAATCAGGGCGCGGCCGGCGGTCGCGGCGCTCACGCCCTGCGTCGGCGCGATGAGCGCGAGCCCGAGGACGGCCACCGCGGCGGCGATCAACTTCTGTTTCGGGGAGCGGAGGAGGTTCATGGCGTCACCGGGTCAGCCGATGAGAGTGAGGATGCGGGCTGCCACCTCGCCGTCGATCTCCACCAGCTCGGCGCGGGCGATCGCCCGGTCGCCGACGCGGAGGATCACCGGCTCGGTGGCGTTGATGTGCAGCGGCAGCAGCGACCCGGCGCGGATGTTGGCGAGCTCCGAGAGCGTGAGCCGCAGGCGGGTCAGTTCGATCTCCACGTCCACCGGGAGGGCGGGCGCGTCGTGGTTGGGTTGGGGCTCGTTCATGGACGACT
>JADGHL010000205.1 GCA_019686135.1 Myxococcaceae bacterium
TTCGAGCACCCGCCCCGGATTCTGGTGGTGGACGACGAGCCCGCCATCCTCAGGCTGCTGCGCCTGTTCTTGTCCTCTGAGCGGTTCACGGTGCTGACCGCTTCCAGTGGCGAGGAGGCCCTGCGGAAGGTGGCGGAGGGAGTGGACCTGGTGCTGCTGGATATCCGGATGCCGGGAATGGACGGCATCGAGGTGTGCCGGCGGATCCGGGCCAACCCGGCGAACGCGCGGCTGCCGATCATCTTTCTCACCGCCGAGCTGAAGGATCCCGAGAGCGAGCTGGCCGGGCTGGAGGCCGGCGGGGACGAGTACCTCCACAAGCCGGTGCACCGGCCCGCGCTGATCGCCCGGGTGCGGTCGCTGCTGCGGCTGGCCAACGCCGAGCGCGATCGGCAGCTGCTCGCCCAGCTCGCGCAGAGCGAGAAGCTGGTGGCGATCGGCCAGATCGCTGTGGGCGTGGCGCACGAGGTCAACAACCCGCTCTCCTTCATGCTGTCCAATCTCTCCTGCCTCGGGCAGTATATGAAGGACGTGCGTCAGGTGCTGGAGGCGTACCGGCGCAGCCGCGAAGAGGGACGGTCCGCCGAAGATCGGCTGGGGCTGCGCTGCATCCTGGAGGACATCGACGCGCTGATCGCCGAGACGCTGGAGGGAGGCGAGCGGGTGCGGTCGATCGTCCAGAACTTCAAGTCGTTCTCCCGCCCCGATGACGGTCCGCTTGAGCCCGTGGACCTCGCGCAGGTCGTGCGCTCCACGCTGCTGCTCACCGAGCGCGAGCTCTCCTCCCGCGCGACGCTGACTCGCGATCTCCAGCCCGCGCTCGTGCCGGCTGCGCCGAAGAACGCGCTGCAGCAGGTCGCCCTCAACCTGGTCGTGAACGCGATGCAGGCGCTCGAAGGCAAGGCGCCTGCCGAGGCAAAGCTTCACATCGCCACCGGGACGCGCGACGGGCTTGCGTGGTTGTCGGTGGAAGACACCGGGTGCGGGATCCCCGAGCACATCCGCGACCGCATCTTCGAGCCGTTCTTCACCACCAAGCAGGTCGGCGTGGGCACCGGGATCGGCCTGTCGTTCTGCGCGGACGTCATCCACAAGCTGGGCGGAGCGATCGACGTGGCGAGCGAAGAGGGGAAGGGGACGAAGTTCACCGTGCGGATCCCGGTGACCGACGCGCCCGAGGATCAGGACGAGGTCCGTACGCAACAACTCATCGATTGACCCGACCGCGAGCACCTCCCCGCGCCGGGAACTGCAGGCGAACGGAACCCCACCGCGACACTTGTCGCCGACCCGGGCTGCTCCCGGTGGCAGCTCGCGCCGAGTCCGCGTGTCGGAGCAGGGCGGGTGACGCCGCCGGTCTGTCGCGGCGCCTCAATGCCGGCCCACGTCGACTGCTCCCGGATGGCCCGATTCCCGGTCGCTGGCCGGCGATGGCCAGGTCATGGCCGTGCGGTCGCGTTGGGCGCCTGCATCCCGCCCTAAGCCTGCGCCCGCTTCGCCGTCAGGGGAAGCACGGCCGGAGGCTCGGGCTCGACCGCGGGCGGCGCCACCTCGTTCGTGCCGTTCACCACCTTCGCCGCGGTTTCGCGCTGCAGCGACTCCGCCTTGCGCTCCATGCCGATGCCCGTGGGGTAGTCCCCGGAGAAGCACGCGTTGCAGTAGGTCTCCCCGGATGGATCGCCCACCGCCGCGTTCAGCCCCTCCAGCGAGATGTAGCCGAGCGAATCCGCCGTCACGTAGCGGGCGATCTCCTCGGTGGAGTGCGATGCGGCGATCAGCTCCTGCCGCGAAGGCGTGTCGATGCCGTAGTAGCAGGGCCACTTCGTCGGCGGGGAGGAGATGCGCAGGTGCACCTCAGTGGCTCCGGCCGCGCGCAGCATCTTCACGATCTTCCGCGAGGTGGTGCCGCGCACGATCGAGTCGTCGACCACCACCACCCGCTTGCCCCGGAGCACCTGCCGCACGGGCGACAGCTTCAGCTTCACGCCGAAGTGGCGGATCGACTGCTGCGGTTCGATGAAGGTGCGGCCGACGTAGTGGCTGCGGACGAGGCCCACGTCGTAGGGGATCCCGCTCGCCTGCGAGTAGCCGATCGCCGCGGGCACGCCGGAGTCGGGCACGGCGATCACCAGGTCCGCCTGCGCCGGCTGCTCCTTCGCCAGCTGCCGGCCCATCTGCTTACGGACCTCGTAGACGCTCGTGCCGAAGAGCACCGAGTCCGGCCGCGCGAAGTAGACGTGCTCGAAGATGCAGCGGCCCAGCCGCTTCGGCGCCGGGAGCGGCTTGTGCGACGACAGCCCGGTGTCGTCGATCACCACCACCTCGCCCGGCTCCAGCTCGCGGACGAGCTCCGCTTCGATCAGGTCCAGCGCGCAGCTCTCGCTCGCCAGCACCCACGCGCCGCGCAGCCTGCCCAGGACCAGTGGGCGGAAGCCGTGCGGATCGCGCGCGGCGATGAGCTGTTTCTGCGTGAGGAAGAGGACCGAGTACGCGCCCTCCACGCGCTTGAGCGCTTCCACCACCCGGCCGTGGAAGGACGGCGCCTTCGAGCGGGCGATGAGGTGGATCAGCACCTCGGAGTCCGAGTCCGACTGGAAGATGGCGCCGTTCTGCTCCAGCTCGTCCTTAAGCGCCTGCGCGTTGACCAGGTTCCCGTTGTGCGCCACCCCGAGCTGGCCGCCCTGGTAGCTCACGAACAGCGGTTGGGCGTTCTTGAGGTAGCTGCCGCCGGCGGTGGAGTAGCGCACGTGGCCAATCGCGGAGGTGCCCGGCAGCTTCGCCAGGTCCTCCGCGCTGAACGCGTCCGCCACCAGCGCCATCTGACGGTGCGAATAGAGCGTGCCCTGGTGCGAGGTCACGATCCCCGCGGACTCCTGTCCCCGGTGTTGCAGCGCGTGCAGCCCCAGGTACGTCAGGTTCGCCGCTTCCTCATGACCCCAGATTCCGAACACGCCGCACATGGCGGTCACATACCCCTTCCACCCCGAATGCGCCAAAGCCGATCGCGGATGCTCCGGGAGCGGGCCCGGGGGGCCTTGATCAACCCCGGCACCGGCCCGCTTCATTTCGAAGGACACACACCCCGTATGGCCGGCGCCTCAACCTATTGAAAGGACGTGGTGGTTTGATGTAGGCGAGCGACCCGGAACTTCTGTCACCCAGAAGTGACAGTCCCGCGCGGCTGGCCGGAAGCGGTGCGTCAGAAGGGGGAATGGTGGGATGCTTGCTCGCAGCGAGAGAGTCCGCTACGCAGGTGCGCTCGCCTCGTCGCACGCGCAGCCAATCGCGGAAAAAGACTGCACCTCCCAGACCGCTGTGGGGTCATCGATGACGAAGGACGCAACAGCAGGTTCGCGGGCGGGGGTGAAGCTGTCGGAGCTGTACCGGCGGTTCGGGCCCACCATCTACGCGCGCTGCCGCCGCCTCCTTCGTGACGACGTGGCGGCCGAGGACGCCACCCAGGAGGTCTTCTTGCGCGTGCTCCGGCACATCGAGTCGGCTCCGACCGATCAGGCCGCGCTGGCGTGGATCTACCGGATCTCCACCAACTACTGCCTGAACCAGATCCGCGATCGCTCGCGGCAGGCGGAGCCGGTGGAGAACATTCCGGAGCAGGCCGGCGAGCACCCCGAGGCGCCGATGATCGACCGCGACCTCGCGCTGCGGCTGCTCACTCGCGCGCCGGAGAATCTTCGCGCGCCTGCCGTCCTGTATTATGTGGACGGCATGGAGCAGGCGCAGGTCGCCCAGGTGCTGGGCATATCGAGGCGCACCGTCATCAACCGCCTCGGCGAATTCGCCAACCGCGCGCGGAAGTACGTGCTGCGCGAAGGTGAGGTCTCGGGGGCGTTGTGAACGCGCGCGGCCACCTGTCGAGCGAAACGCTGGACCTGCTCTCACTCAGCGCGCTGGCCGAACAGGAGACGAGACAGGCCCGGGAGCACCTCGACAACTGTCCGCGCTGCCGGTCGGCCTGGGACGAATTGGAGGAGTCCCGCGCCCGCTTCACCCAGTATGTGTTCCCGCGCACGCTCCCGAAGGTGGAGGCGGCCGCTCGTCCCGCGCCGTTGTGGGAGCGGGTGAAGCAGAAGTGGACGCTGGCGCTGCCGTTCGCCGGGCTCGTGACGGTGACCGTGCTGGCGGTGATCTTCGTGAACCCGCAGCTCGAAGGCGCCGAGCAGCCGTACTACGGGACCAAAGGCGGCGCGCAGTTGGATGTGGTGGCGCTGCGCGGCGACCGGCAGCTCCCGGTGGGCAACGACACCACGCTGAGCGCGGGCGATCGGATCCGCTTCCTCGTCGACTCCGGCGGCGCGCACTACGTGCTTCTGGTCTCGAAGGACGGCGAAGGCAACGTGACCGTCTACTACCCGTATGACGGGGCGGAGTCGGCCGAGCTCCCCGGCGCGGGCGGCCTCGAGGAGCTGCCCGGGAGCATCGAGCTGGATGCGGCGGTCGGTCGAGAGAGGCTCTTCGCCATCTTCTCGGACCAACCCGTGCGTGCCGACGCAGTGCGGACGGCGCTCGAGCGGGGCGAGGATCTGCAGGCGCTCCCGGGCGTGCGCGAGGTGGCCACGAGGGAGTTCATGAAGGAAGCGCGGTGAGCCGCTCGTTCATCTACGCCGTGCCCCGCGCCGTGTCACCCGGCCGGACGCGGGTTCCCACCGTGCCGCTGCTTGCGTTTGCGGCGGTGCTGGTGCTGTGCGCGCCGCGGCCCGCCGCCGCCCTAACCCGGCGCTTCGCGATCGTGCTCGGCAACAACGCCGGCGCGGAAGGGCACGCGCCCTTACGCTTCGCCGAGACCGACGCGACGCGGTTCGCGCGTGTCCTGACCGAACTCGGGGACGTGAGCGCGGACGATCTCTTCCTCTTCACCGGCGGCACCGTGGCGCAGGTGGAGGCGGCGGTGCGGGAGGTGCGCGCGCGGATCGACCAGGTGCACCGGGCGCCGGACACCCGGGCGGTGGTGCTCTTCTACTTCTCCGGCCACTCCGACGGCGAGGCGCTGGAGCTGGGCCGGGAGCGCCTCTCGTTCCCGACGCTCAAGGCGCTGCTGGGCGGCACCGGAGCGGAGCTGAAGGTCGCGGTGATAGACGCCTGCCGCAGCGGCAGCGCCGTGCGCGAGAAGGGCGGGCGGCCCGCGCCCGGTTTCCAGATCAGGCTCGCCGATCAGCTCACCGCGCGGGGCGAGGTGTACATCACCTCCAGCGCGCAGGATGAGGCGTCGCTCGAGTCCTCGGAGGTGATGGGCAGCTACTTCACCGACAACCTCATCAGCGGCCTGCGCGGCGCAGCGGACACCTCCGGCGATCGCCAGGTGACATTGGCCGAGGCCTATCGCTACGCCTACGACCGGACCGTCTCCGCGACGGCGATCAGCCCGGCCGGCGCGCAGCACCCCGCGTACGACTACCAGCTGCAGGGCACCGGAGAACTCGTCCTCTCTTCGCTGATCCGCGCAGCCTCCACGCTGGCGCTGCCGGACGGCGCCGACCGCGCGGTGGTGACCGACCTCACCCGCGATCAGGTGGTGGCCGAGCTGTTGCCTGGCTCCGCGCGGGAGATCGCGCTCGCCGATGGCATCTATGGCGTGCGGTTGCTGCGCGCCGGGCAGACGTACGGCGGACGGTTCCGCATCGAGAAGGGCACGCGGTACGCCGTGCGTTGGGAGGACCTCGAGGCGCTCGAGCTTCCCGAGGTGGCGAGGAAGGGAGGCCCGATGGCAATCGGTCCCCGTGCGAGCAAGCCCGTGCGGCGCGGCCTTCGGCCCATGTTCAGCTTCGCGCTCGGCGCTGCGCCCGCTGCCACGCCGGCGGCCGGGATGCAGGGCGTGATGCGCCTGTCGTACGAGCCCACGCCGAAGACCGGCCTCTCGCTTGCGCTGGTGGCGAGCGGCGGATCCGCCTTCATCCGGGCAGTGTCGGAGACCACGGTGGGGATTCGGATCGGCTACCGGGCGGGAGTGCAGACCGAGCGCTTTCACTTCTCCCTGGGCGCCGAGGTAGGCGCATCGAACCTGTGGATCGCCGAAGACGACGGCACGCACGGCGAGCTCGGGCTGGTGGCCGGCCCGCGAGCAGTCCTGCGGGTCCGGGTGGGCGGCCCGGCCTGGCTGGGCGTGGAGGGAGAGGCGCCGTTCACGCTGGTGGGGGAGAGAGGTGGCTGGTGGGCGGCGTGGACGCCGGCGGTG
>JADGHL010000206.1 GCA_019686135.1 Myxococcaceae bacterium
CCCCTGGACCGGCCCCTCCGACGCTGCTTTGGCGGAGCCGCCCGCCCCGGCGCCCACGCCTGCTCCTCCTCCCGCGCCGCCTCCTCCGCCACCCCCGGCGCGCGCACCGTCACCGTCCCCGCGCTCGCCGGACGTCGCCACGAAGAAGGTCGTGGTCAAGCGGCCGCCGCCGCCGGAGGACAATGACGTGAGCCTCTACGGCGCGCCCACGCTCGGGGCTGGGCGCCGCGGCGTGGCCGCGTACCTGGGCTTTCCGCTGCTGGGCATCAAGGCGGGGATCGGCGCGTGGGACCGGCTCGACGTGGGGCTCGGGTTCGACAGCTTCTACGGCGTGATGAACGAACCGCGTGCGTGGGTGAAGCTCAACGCCGTCAAGGGACAGCACTGGTCGTTGAGCATTCCGCTGGAGGCGGGCGCGGCGTTCTTCACGCAGCGTCCGGAGACGGAACAGGCCGGCGCGCGTTGGCTCACCGGGCGGCGGAACTACAACATCGAACTGGGGATGATCGTCGGCTACCGGGGGGATGGGCCCCGTGCGGCGCGGCTGTTTCTGGATGTGCGCTACCTCGCCGCGCTGGACACGCAGCCGTACTCCGAGACGCCGCTGGGCGGCGTCCCCGCGCCGATCGTGTGGGGCCACAATGTCCCCATCCGGATGGGCGCGGAGATGCCCTTCAGCCCGTCCACGTCGTTCCTCTTCGACTTCGGGTTCGATCTCCACGGTCGCGCCCCGCGGGACTCCGCCTTCATGCCGGTGGCGTCGGTGGGGATCGTCGCCGGGATCTGAGCCTGCCTTGCGGAGCACCGCGTATGCTCCGTGGCCATGAAGGCAACCGTCATTGGATCAGGGAGCTTTGGTACCGCGTGCGGCACCGCGCTGTGCATCAACTGCGACGAGGTCATGCTGTGGGGTCGCGAACCCCAGACCACACAGGCGATCAACGAACGGCACGAGAACCCGCGTTACCTCCCGGGCATCCCGCTGCCGGAGAAGATGCGCGCCACCACGAATCTGGAGGAGGCGCTGCGCGGCACCGGGCTCGTGCTGGTCGCGCTCCCGTCGCACGCGACCCGCGAGGTGATGAAGCGCGCCTGCGACTTCATCCCGCCGCGCACCCCGGTGTGCACCGTGGCCAAGGGAATCGAGAACGACACCCTGCTCACCATGACCGAGGTGCTGGAGTCCTGCCTCCCCGAGGACTACCACCCGTACCTGGCGATCCTCAGCGGCCCGTCGTTCGCGAAGGAGATGGTGCGGCGGATGCCGACGGTCGTGACGGTGGCGTCGAACTGGGAGCGGATCGCCACGAAGGTGCAGCGCGCGCTGCAGACTGACACGTTCCGCGTCTACACCTCGAAGGACGTAGTGGGCGTGCAGTACGGCGGCGCGCTCAAGAACGTGATCGCCATCGCCGCGGGGATCGCGGACGGGATGGGGCTGGGCCACAACGCGCGCGCGGCGCTCATCACCCGCGGCCTGGCGGAGATCACCCGCGCCGCGGTGCGCGCCGGCGCGAACCCCCTCACGCTCTCCGGCCTGTCGGGCATGGGCGACCTGGTGCTCACCTGCACGAGCGACCTGTCGAGAAACCGGACGGTCGGATTCCAGCTCGGCCAGGGAAAAACGCTGCAGGAGATCCTCGGGGGGATGACGCAGGTGGCAGAAGGTGTGCGCACGGCGAAGAGCGCGCGCGATCTGTCGAAGAAGCTGGGGGTGGAGATGCCCATCTGTGATCAGGTGTATGCGATCACCCACGAGGGGAAAGATCCGAGGAAGGCGGTGGTGGAGTTGATGACGCGTTCCCCCAAGCCGGAATTGTTGTAGAGGTCCCGCACCATGATCCGTCGCAATGCGCTGGCTCTCGTCGTCGTGGTGCTCGCCGTTTCGGGCTGTCGTTGCGGCGGACAAACCGCGCGGAAGTTCCCCGACATCCAGGTCACCGAGACGCTGGTCGACTTCGGCACGGTGCAGACCGATGTCGAGCACGTGCGTGAATTGCGCGTGTACAACGGCGGCGCCGCCGACCTGAGCCTCACCGAGTTCCGCGTCGCCGAACCGTTCGGGGTGAAGGACGTCCCCACGGTGGTGGTGCCGCCGGGTGAGGAGGTGGCGCTGCAGCTCACCTTCAAGCCCACCGAGGCGGACAAGCGCCTGAGCGAGACGCTCACCATCGTCAGCAACGATCCGGACCAGGGCGAGCTGGAGGTCCAGCTGGTGGGCGCGGGCATCACCGCCACCGCCACCGCGGATCCCAACCCGATCGAGTTTGGCGACGTCTACGTGAACGAGACGAAGACCGTGAAGGTCACGATCCACAACGGCGGCTCGAACGAGCTGGTGATCCAGAAGAAGGAGTTCCTCGCCGAGACGCCGCCGGACGTCTCCGCCCAGACCGACCTGTCGCAGATCCCCGACTCGATCGCCGCCGGCGCCAGCGTCACGTTCGACGCGACGTTCAAGCCCTCGGACATGTCCGAGAGCATCCCTGGCGGCATCAAGCTCACGCTCGACCCGCTCCAGGGCGGCGAGCTGGTGATGACGTTCGCCGGCCGCGGCGTGAGGGCGATCCCGCGGCTTTGCTTCAAGTTCGAAGACTCGCCGATGGAGCAGTGCACCGCGCGGGACGCCACCACCGGCCCGAGCGCCAACCTGCCGATCATCTTCCCGCCGCTGTGCGACAGCCTG
The DNA here is from genome assembly GCA_019686135.1 of Myxococcaceae bacterium. Taxonomy (GTDB): domain Bacteria; phylum Myxococcota; class Myxococcia; order Myxococcales; family Myxococcaceae; genus JADGHL01. The sequence continues at coordinate 2,687 of JADGHL010000206.1, forward strand.
GTCTCGCCGCCGGACGCTGGCAGCACCGAGACCACCTGCGCGGGCGCGCCCTACGAGATGAGCGGCACCTTCTACATCCGCAACGAGGGCAACCTCCCGGTCAAGTACTCGATGCAGTTCAAGCCGGACGTGGAGAAGAGCTGCGACGGCGGCGTCCCCGAGCGGATCGACTTCCAGTTCTCCAACGCGCCCAGCCCGGACTCCATCTCGTACAACGAGCCCACCGTGCAGCTCCCGGCGATGCCCGGCGATCCGAAGCCGTGGGAGACCGCCGGCATCCGGGTGACCTACCGGGCCACCGCGGCGTGCCCGGACGAGGCGGCGGACCAGGCGCAGGTGCTGTGGACGCGGCAGGGCGACAGCCGGCAGCCGGTCGTCCTGAGCGCCTTCTTCGCCGGACAGTCGCGGCTGCCGGCGGCAGTGCCGGCGGACACGTCGATCACCGGCAAGCCGCACTCCATCGCGCCGATCTACGGCGCGGAGAACCAGGGCATCGCCGAGTTCGAGATCACCAACGTGGAGCTGTGGGAGGTGGTGACGCCCGAGGTGGGCGGCGCCTGCGACGGCCCGGACGCGGGGCTGTTCCAGCCGTGCGACTTCAACAATCCGGTGAGCGACTGCTACCAGTGGTCGTTCGCGGACGGGGGTGACCCGAACCTGACCGCGCCGCACACCATCCCGATCGCCAGCGACGGCGGCCTCGGACGCAAGGAGATCGGCCGGCTCGAGTTCACCGCCAACGAGTCGGCGAACCTCAACCAGCCGTACTGCGTCTACTCGGTGGCCACCACCACCGACCCGTTCCACCCGACGATCATCTCCCGCATCAAGGGCATCCGGGTTCAGGAGTAGCCGCACGGCTGAGCCAGATCGCGGGCGCGTCGATGCGCGCATCGGCTGCGACAGTGGGCGCGCGACCGACGGAGGCGGGCTCCTCGGCGCGCTGCCCCGCGCATCCCAGCGACGCCTGGAGCGGGCCGGTGGCGCTAAATGCGATACGACCCGGATGCCCGGCTCAGCGCGCCGAGGAGCGCCGGCGCTTCTGGCTGGAGACGCCGTGTGTCCCGTCGCCGATGCCTTTCACGCGCCACACCGTCAGGCGCTGCGTGTTGGTATGCGAGACGAGCAGTCCGTCTCTCTGCATCTCCTCCAGCAGCCGGAGCAGCTTGAAGGTCTCGAGCCCGATCGCCCTCGAGAGCGCCTCCGCGGTGACGCCTCCGACCTGACGGCGGATTTCGAGGATGATCTCCCGCTTGTACTCCGCCTTGGCGAGGCCATCGAGGTCCTGCGTCCGCCAGGCTTGGAGGATGCCCACCGCCAGCAGCACCACCACCAGCACGCCGAGGGCGGGGTAGATGATGTGCGTGTTCCGCTCGAGGAACTCGATGTAGCCCGGATCCGTGGCGCTCGCTGGCTTCACCGGGGTGGGCGGCTGGCCCGGCAGATCGATCTGCCCCGCCACCAGCAGCGCGATTCGGAGTGCAGCGCCCGTCATCGGTGGCGCGCGATGTTAGGAGCCGGAGATCGCCCCTTCAACATCGCTCCGCGCTCCAGCGTCCGGTGACGCCGGGTCCGCCTGCTTGAGCCTCTTTGCGCCGAGCACGCCGCCGAGATCCGTTGCGTTCCCCTCGGCGAACAACAGCTGCTCCGCCTTGGACAACAGCGCGTCGATGCCATCGCGGGAGAGCGCGCTGATGGCCACGCCCCCCTCGCGGCGTCGCAACGTCGAGACCTCCTCCGCCGAGAGCCGGTCCGCCTTGTTCCACACCTTCAGCCGCGGGCGATCCATCAGCCCCAGGCCCTCCAGCACGCGCTCCACCGCGGCGACGTGTTCGTCCCGCGCCGGGTCCGAAGCGTCGATCACGTGCAAGAGCAGGTCCGCGTCGTTCAGCTCCTCGAGGGTGGCGCGGAAGGCGTTGACGAGGTCCTTCGGCAGATCGCGGATGAAGCCCACCGTGTCGGTGATGATCACCTCGCGCTCGCGCGGGAAGCGCAGGCGCCGGCTGGTCGGATCCAGCGTGGCGAACAGCTTGTCCTCCGCCAGAACGTCGGACCGGGTGAGCGTGTTGAGCAGCGTGGACTTGCCCGCGTTGGTGTAGCCGACGATGGAGATCACCGGCAGGTCGCGGCGGTTGCGCTGGGCGCGCCGGGTCTGGCGGTTGGAGGAGATCGCCTCGATCCGCTTCTCCAGCATGGTGATGCGCTCGCGCACGCGGCGCCGGTCGATCTCCAGCTTCGTCTCGCCGGGGCCGCGGCCGCCGATGCCGCCGGTCAGCCGCGAGAGCGAGGTGTCGCTCTGCACCAGCCGCGGCATCAGGTACCGCAGCTGCGCCAGCTCCACTTGGAGCTTGCCCTCCGAGCTCTGCGCGCGCTGGGCGAAGATGTCGAGGATGAGCTGGGTCCGGTCCAGCACCTTGAGCGCGGTCTCTTCCGCGATGTGCCGCGCCTGCGACGGCGTGAGGTCCTTGTCGAAGATGATGAGGTCCGCCATCAGCTGCATCGACCGGAGGTTGAGCTCCTCCAGCTTGCCGCGGCCGATGAGGTAGCGCGGGTCCGGTTCGCGCCGCACCTGCAGCACGCTGTCCAGCACCTCCACGCCGGCGGTGCGCGCCAGCTCGGCCAGCTCCAGCAGCGACGACTCGGAGGCGGCGCGGTTCCCGTCCAGGCACACCGCGACCAGGATGGCGCGTTCGCGACCGTCGACCTTGCGGGTGGCGGAGATCTGCCGGAACTCCTCCTCCAGCGCCTCCAGCGTGGCCAGCACATCCGGCTGTTCGCCGTGGACCGACGGCAGCGTCTCCACCCGCCAGTACCGGCCGCTCCCGTTTTCCGGGATGAGGTGCGCGAAGTGCAGCACCCCGGGCAGCCCATCCGGTCCCACGCCGATCGCGGCCACGAGATCGAGCCGCAAGAGCGCGAGGTCGGTGAGGTCGTCGCGCGTCAGCGGTTCGCTCTTGAGGTGGGTGTGCACGAGGCGCAGGCCGCGCAGACGCACCTGCCCGGCGCGGGCGCGGCCGATATCCGGCAGCTCCAGCTTGTGCGCGTTGCCCACCACCACGTGCTCGATCTCGCCCTTGCGGTTGATGAGCACGCCGATCTGCCGGTTCGTCTCGCGGGAGATGCCCGTGAGGTGCCGCGCCAGCTCCGCGCTCACGATCTCGTGAGGAGGCACGCGGCGGCGGAAGGTGTTGCGGAGGAGCCGAAGCTCGCTGGGCTTGAGGCCGAGGGTGTTCCCGGTGATTTCCACGGTCATCCTTCTCCATACAGGCGCTCGCGCAGCGCCGCACGCCTGGCCGCCCGCTCGGGGGCCTCCGCGCCGGCCCCGGCGCTCAGCGCCTTCGCCACCGCCACCGCCACCTCCGCCTCCCCGGCGACCACCGTGGCCCCTGCCGCGCGCGGCGC
>JADGHL010000073.1 GCA_019686135.1 Myxococcaceae bacterium
CGCCTGGGCGCTGCGGTCGAGCAGCACCGCCGCCTCCTCCACGCCCACCTGCCACCGCCGCGTGCGCCACCCCCACCACACCAGCGCACCCGAAAAGGCGATCGCCGCGGCGATCTCCGTGTGGTCCCGAAGCAGCAGGCGATGCAGCGCGACCACGGTCGCCGCGGTCCACACCGGCGCAACCGCCAATCGGAGCCACAGCTCGCTGTTCAAGCGGCGGCGGATGCGGGCGATCCGTGAATGGATCAGCGCGCTGCGCCTTCGCTCGTCACCCGCAGGCATGAACGCTCCGTTCTGCGACTTCGATTCGGACGGCACCTTCGTTCACATCGTATGCCATCCGTCCGGTGGCGATGACCGCTTGCTCCCATGGAACGACCGGCCGGAAGAAAAGTTCCCGGCTCCGCTTCATCAGACCCTCAAGGCACGCGCCGGGCGCAAACATCACCGACCCCGCGCGCACTTTCTGCGATCCGGATCGCCGCCGCGCCTCCGGATGAGCCCGTCGTTCATCTGCCTTGACAGTCATATTCCCGGCTGGTTATATGCCTCGCGTGGAATCGGCGTTCACGGTCATTGCGGAACCGAACCGGCGGGCCATCCTGACCCTGCTGCTCGAGTCCGAGCGCTCGGTCGGCGAGATCGAGCGCGCGCTCCGTCTCTCTCAGCCGTCAATCTCCAAGCACCTGCGCGTGCTGCGCGAGGCCGGGCTCGTCGAGTCACGCATCGAGGCGCAGCGGCGCGTCTATCGCCTCCGGCCGGAGCCACTGATGGAGCTCGACGACTGGCTCATCCCCTTCCGTCGCTTGTGGTCGAAGCACGTGGACGCGCTGGAGCGGCACCTCGACCGGATGGCGAAACAACCCGTAGCCCCCTCACCCGCACCGAAAGGAAAGAAGCGACATGAAAAGCCCTGACCCCTACACGCCGGGCCCCGCGTCAGGCGCCGAGGTCCACAAGAGCGACGAGGCGACCTGGACGCTGGTCATGGTCCGCGATCTCAAGCACCCGCCCGAGCGGGTCTGGGCCGCCCTCACCGATCGGGCGCAGCTCAAGGAGTGGGCGCCCTTCGACAGCGACCAGAACCTCGGCACCGCCGGCACACGCGCGAAGCTCACCACGGCGGGCGCGCCGCAGGCGCCGGTCAGCGAGACCACGGTGAAGCGCGCCGAACCGCCGAAGCTGCTCGAGTTCAACTGGGGCGACTGGAACGTGCGCTGGGAGCTCGAGCCGCAGGGTGCAAACGGCACCCGCCTCACGCTGTGGACCAACATCAACCGCCACTACATCGCGATGGGCGCCGCCGGCTGGCACGTCTGCTTCGACGTCCTCGAGCGCCTTCTGGGTGGTCAGCCCGTCGGCCGCATCGTGGGCCCCCAAGCGATGGAGTTCAGCGGCTGGCACCGGCTGCACGCCGAGTACGCCCGATTGTTCGGTGTTCAGACCCCGGGCTTCCCAACCTCACGAGCTGACCCATGAAGACGTCCAAAGGCATCGTCATCGGCTTCTGGATCACCACCGTGCTGTTCTGCCTGCAGCTCGGCTTCACCGCTTATGCGCAGCTGCAGCTGCCGCAGGTGGCGGAGGCGTTCACCCACCTCGGCTTCCCCGCCTACTTCCGCGTCGAGCTGTCGTGGGCGAAGTTCCTCGGAGTCGTCGTGCTGCTTGCTCCGGTGCCGGCCCGGCTCAAGGAGTGGGCGTACGCCGGCTTTGCCATCACCCTCGTCTCGGCGGTGATCGCGCACGTCGCCAGCGGCGACGGTCCCGAGGCGTGGAGCTTCGCGGTGGGCTCGGGCGTGCTGTGGGCGCTCTCGTACTTCTTCTGGCGGCGCCTGCAGGCTGCCCGGGCGGGCGCGGTTGCCCGGCCGGCGCAAAGTGTGTCGGAGGGTGGCGCGCCAGCGAATACAGTCCACGCCTGAGCCTTCACCTTCAAAATCGGGCCGGCCGTCCCTTCATGAGGCGGCCGGCCCTTCTCATCCCTTCAGGAACGCAACGATGGCCTCCCCCTCTCAACACGTCGCCGACAGCCACGATCGGATCCGGGTCCAAGGGGCCCGGGAGAACAACCTCAAGGACATCACCGTCGAACTCCCCAAGCGGCGGCTGACCGTGTTCACCGGCGTCTCCGGATCCGGCAAGTCGTCGCTGGTGTTCGGCACCATCGCCGCGGAGTCGCAGCGGCTCATCAACGAGACCTACAGCGCGTTCGTGCAGAACTTCATGCCCACGCTCGCGCGGCCGGAGGTCGACGTGCTGGAGGGGCTGACCACGGCGATCATCGTCGACCAGGAACGGATGGGCGGTAACGCGCGCTCCACCGTGGGCACGGTGACCGACGCCAACGCGATGCTGCGCGTGCTGTTCAGCCGGCTCGGCAAGCCGCACATCGGCTCGTCCAACGCGTTCTCCTTCAACGTCCCCTCGTTCCGCGCCACCGGGGCGGTCACCATCGAGAAGGGCGCCGGTAGGACGGAGAAGAAGACCTACTCCGTGACCGGCGGGATGTGCCCGCGCTGCGAGGGGATGGGCTCGGTCACGGACATCGACAAGGCCCAGCTCTACGACGAGTCGAAGTCGCTCTCGGAGGGCGCCATCAAGGTCCCGGGCTACACCGCGGACGGTTGGGCGGTGCGCATCTTCGCTGAGTCCGGCTTCCTTGACCCGAAGAAGCCCATCCGCAAGTACACGAAGCGCGAGCTGCACGACTTCCTCTACCGCGAGCCGACGAAGGTGAAGGTGAACAACATCAACCTCACCTACGAGGGGTTGATACCGAAGATCCAGAAGTCGTTCCTCTCGAAGGACATCGACGCGCTGCAGCCGCACATCCGCGCCTTCGTGGAGCGCGCGGTCACCTTCACCACCTGCCCGGACTGCAAGGGCACGCGGCTCAACGAGACGGCGCGTTCATCGAAGATCAAAGGCATCAACATCGCCGACGCCTGCGCAATGCAGATCGACGAGCTCGCCGAATGGGTGCGCGGGCTGAAGGAGCCGTCGGTGGCGCCGCTCCTCAACGCGCTCGCGCACACGCTCGACTGCTTCGTGGAGATCGGTCTTGGGTACCTCACGCTCGACCGGCCCACCGGGACACTCTCCGGCGGTGAGGCGCAACGGACGAAGATGGTCCGCCACCTCGGGTCGTCGCTCACGGACGTGACGTACATCTTCGACGAGCCGACCGTTGGGCTCCACCCGCACGACATCCAGCGGATGAACGAGCTGCTCCTGCGGCTGCGCGACAAGGGCAACACGGTGCTGGTGGTGGAGCACAAGCCGGAGGTGATCGCGATCGCCGACCACGTCGTCGACCTCGGCCCCGGCGCGGGCACCGCGGGCGGCGAGGTGGTGTTCCAGGGCACGGTGGAGCAACTCAAGAAGAGCGGCACGCTCACCGGACGTCACCTCAGCGATCGCGCCACGCTCAAGCCGTCGGTCCGCAAGCCCACCGGCGCGCTGACGGTGCGCGGGGCGAAGACGCACAACCTCAAGAACGTGGACGTGGACATCCCGCTCGGCGTGCTGGTGGTGGTGACCGGCGTGGCCGGGTCGGGGAAGAGCTCGCTCATCCACGGATCGGTGAGCGGCCGCGAGGGCGTGGTGACCGTGGACCAGACGCCGATCCGGGGATCGCGGCGCAGCAACCCGGCGACGTACACCGGGCTGCTCGATCCGATCCGCAACGCGTTCGCGAAGGCGAACAAGGTGAAGCCCGCGCTGTTCAGTCCAAACTCCGAAGGCGCCTGTCCCGTCTGCAACGGCGCGGGCGTCATCTACACCGACCTCGGGATGATGGCCGGCGTCACGTCGGAGTGTGAGGAGTGCGAGGGCAAGCGGTTCCAGGCGTCGGTGCTCAAGTACCGGCTGGGCGATCTCAACATCGCCGAGGTGCTGGACCTGCCCGTCGAGTCCGCGCTGACCTTCTTCGGCGAGGGCAAGGCGAAGACCCCGGCGGCGGAAGCCATCCTCCAGCGGATGATGGACGTGGGGCTCGGGTATCTGCGCCTGGGCCAGCCGCTCACCACGCTCTCCGGCGGCGAACGGCAGCGGCTCAAGCTGGCCACGCACATGGGCACCGACGGCGGCATCTACGTGCTCGACGAGCCGACCACCGGCCTGCACCTCGCCGACCTCGCGCAGCTCCTAGGGCTTCTGGACAAGCTGGTCGACAGCGGCAAGTCGGTGATCGTCATCGAACACCACCAGGCGGTGATGGCGCACGCGGACTGGATCATCGACCTTGGTCCGGGTGCGGGTCACGACGGCGGGCGCATCGTCTTCGAAGGCACGCCGGCCGAGCTCGTGGCCTCGCGCAAGACGCTGACCGGTCAGCACCTGGCCGCGTTCGTCGGAGCCGACCAGAAGGCCGCGCAGGCGCGCTGACGAACCTGTGGGAGACGTCGACGCCTGCTAGGTTCGGGACCTTCTTCGCACGAGGGTTCGCACATGCACCGCTTCCCGTTGATGCTCCTTATCCCTCTGGTTGCCGCGGCGGCGCCGACGCCACAGAGCGATCCGGCGGAGATCGACGCGACCTCGCTGCTCGCCGGCGCCCGCGAGGTCGACACCGCCGGCCGTCCGCTCCCGGGCAGCGTCGGCGCGTTCGACGGTATCGTCGACCGCAACAACCAGTGGGAGCCGCCGAAGCGCGGCCCCACCCAGAGCGCGGTGATCCAGCTCGCCGAGCCGTTCGATCTGCACCGGATGGTGGTGGTGAACTCGCTCAACGAGAAGGGCTACCCGGGCATCTCCACGAAGAAGCTGCGCCTCGAGCATGGCCCCGGCCCCGAGGGTCCGTGGAAGCCGGTCACCGAGGTGGAGCTGCAGAAGGGCTCGCGGCCGCAGGCGTTCCCGTTCGAACCGGTGAAGGGCGTCCGCTATCTGCGCGTCACGCTCGTCGAGAACTACGGCAACGCGCAGTACTGGAGCCTCGCGGAGCTCTCGGTGTTCGGCCACCGGAGCAAGCCGCGGGACGACGTCAGCTTCACCGGCACCTGGAAGACGGACTACGGCCCGATGAAGCTGGAGCAGAAGGGCGGGCTCGTGACGGGCTGCTACGGCGACGGGAGCGCGCTCGTCGAGGGCACCGCGGACGGCCCAGTGTTCTTCGGCACATATCAGGAAGGGGACCGGGACGGGGCGATGGCGCTCACGCTCACCGCCGAGGGCGATCTCTCCGGCGTCTGGGGTCCGGACATCACCGGCAAGAACCGCAGCCAGAGGTGGGATGGGACCCGAGCCGACAAGCTCGACATCGTCTGCGCCTCGAAGAAGGAGTCGCTGGAGGACGAGCTCAAGCAGTCGGGCCGCGTGGTCCTCCGCGGCATTCTCTTCGACACCGGCAAGGACGTCATCAAGCCGGAGTCGCTGCCGGTGCTGGAGTCGCTGGCCAAAGCGATCAAGGACACGAAGGCGACCTACGTCATCGAAGGCCACACCGACGACCGCGGCGGCGCGGCCTACAACAAGACCCTCTCCGAGAAGCGCGCCGCCAGCGTGAAGAAGTGGCTCGTCGAGCACGGCGCGGACGCGGCGCGGCTGAAGACCGTGGGGTACGGCCAGACCCGGCCGGCCATGTCCAACGACTCCGAGGCCGGGCGCGCCGCGAACCGCCGCGTCGAGGTGTCGGTGCAGAAGTAGCCGCTACACCGACCCTACCACTCCGGTCCTGCAGCGGCACGACGCCCTACTGCTGGGCCGGCACCGAACGCTCGGCCTGCGTGGGCTGCCCCCAGGACGCCCAGGTGCGCGGGGAACGGGTCGATGCGGCGCCGGCGGCGGAGAGGCGGGGAATCATCGCGGTGCTCCGAGCGAAGAAGACGTGGGATTGTCGGAGGACCGGCGGGAAGGTTCGGTGGGGAGGTCACCCGGCCCCGGGTGAGGTAGGAGGATCTCCGTGATGAACCGCGCCTTCATCCGGGACGGGCTGCGCCTGCTCGGGAAGAAGCGCCTCGTGCTCGGAATCCACGACGCCTCCTTCCCCGGCCGGGACGACGAGGATCTCGGGCGGGGCTCGCCGTACTCGCGCGGCGCGGAGGACTTCTTCGCGTTCGCCGCCGGGCTGGGCTTCGACGGCGTGCAGCTGGGACCGCAGGGCATCACGCACCGCGGCAGCCCCTCGCCCTACGAAGGGACGTTGTTCTCGCGCAGCCCGCTCAGCCTCCCGCCCTCGCGGCTCCTGGAGCGAGGCCTCGTGCGTCATGAGACGCTGGACGCGCTGCGTGCAGCCCGGCCCGAAGGTGCGCTGGAGCGCATGCCGTACCACTTCGTGTTCGACGCCACAAAGCGGCTCGTCGAAGAAGCCTTCGAGCGCGCGCAGTCACAGCCGGAGCTCCTCGAAGCCACGCGCGCCTTCGCCCGGACCCACGCCGGCTGGCTGGAGCCCGACGCGCTGTACGACGCGCTCTGTGAAGAACACCAGCGCCCGTGGTTCCGCCAGTGGCACGAGCACTCCGAACAGGGCGCGTTCGACGAACGCCTCTTCGCGCCCGTGCCCGGCGAAAAGGACGCCGCGCGCGCCCGGCTCGAGGCGCTGCGCACCACGTACCGGCGCCACATCGAACGGCACGCGTTCACCCAGTGGCTGCTCGACCAGGAGCACACGGCGCTGCGCCGCCGCCTCGCCGGGCTCGGGCTGGCGCTCTTCGGCGACCTCCAAATCGGGCTGTCCGCGCAGGACAGCTGGGCGTACCGGTCGCTCTTCCTCTCCGGCTACCGCATGGGCGCGCCGCCATCGCGGACCAACCCGTCGGGCCAGCCGTGGGGCTACGTCGTGCTCGATCCGGCACAGTACGGCAGCGACGAAGCGCCCGGCCCGGCGCGCGCCTTCGTGGCCGCACGCGCCCGGCGCATGCTGGACGCGTTCGACGGCGTGCGCATCGACCATCCGCACGGCTGGATCGATCCCTGGGTGTACCGGGAGGACGATCCAGATCCGCTCCACGCGGTGCAGACCGGCGCGCGGCTCTTCTCCTCGCCGGATCTTCCGGACCATCCGCGGCTGGCGCCCTTTGCCATCGCCCGCCCGGACCAGCTCTCCCGCTCCACCGCGCGCCACGCCGACGACTTCGTCCAGTCGCTCGACGAGGACCAGGTGGCGCGCTACGCGGTGTTCATCGATCTGATCGTCGAAGGCGTGCGCCAGCGCGGTCGGGCGTCGGACGCCATCGTCTGCGAGGTGCTCTCCACCCTGCCCTATCCGGTGGCGCGGGTGCTCGAACGTCACGGGCTGGGGCGCTTCCGGGTCACCCAGAAGGCCCGGCTGGACGATCCTTCGGACGTCTACCGCTCGGAGAACGCGCGCCCCAACGACTGGATCATGCTCGGCAACCACGACACGCCGCCCATCTGGCGCGTGGTCGACATCTGGTACCAGCGCGACGAGGCGAAAGCGCGCGCGGAGTACCTCGCCGCGCGCCTGTCCGGAACGGGCCCGGGGTCCGCGCGCCGACGCGAAGTGCTGGCAGAGGCCTTCGTCTCCCGGCCCGGCGCGCTGGTCCACGCCCTGTTCACCGACGCGCTCGCCAGCGCCGCAGAGAACGTGTTCGTCTTCTTCGCGGATCTGTTCGGAATGCGCGCCCTCTACAACGAGCCCGGCGAGGTCAACGACGAGAACTGGACGCTCCGGGCGCCGCACGACTTCCGCCGTTGCCACCGCGAACGGGTCGAACGGGACGAGGCGCTCGACCTGCCGCGGGCGCTGGCGCTGGCGCTCCGGGCACGGGGCGGGGCCGAAGCGGACGCGCTCGCCCGGACGCTGGACGGTTCAGCGGCAGGCCGTCGCTGACCCGGACGGCCGAATGCATTGACATCTCGCGCCATGCGACGAATTGATCGCGACCTTTCCGGCCAGCGGAACGACCACCCATGATCTTCGCTCCCCTCCTCGCCCAGACGGGCGCCGAGCACGGCGGTTGGATGACCCGCCAGCTCCTGCAGACCCTCACCACCAGCGCCGAGTGGGTGCTGTGGCTGCTGCTCGGGCTCTCGGTGCTGTCGATCGCCGTGATGCTCGAGCGCGCGGTGTACTTCCTCACCCACACGCTGCCGGGCTCGGAGGAGCTCGCGGTGCGGATCTCCCGCGGCGAGCTCGACGTGGCGCGCCGGGCGATCGAAGGCCGGAAGGGCATGGAGGCCGCGGTGCTGCGCGAGGCACTCGCCTCCGTCCAGCAGGGCGCCGCGACCGTGGAGCAGGTGATCGCCTCCACCCTCTCGCGCGAACGGCCGCAGTACGAGCGCTTCCTTTCCTTCCTCGGCACGCTCGGCTCGAACGCCCCGTTCGTCGGACTGTTCGGCACGGTGCTGGGGATCATCAAGGCCTTCCACGATCTCGGGATGACCGGGGCAAAGGGCGCGGCGGTGCAGGCCACGGTAATGGCGGGGATCTCCGAAGCGCTGGTCGCCACCGCGGTCGGCCTGGGCGTCGCCATCCCCGCGGTGGTCGCCTACAACGTGTTCAACCGCTCGCTGAAGACGATGACCGCGCGCACCAACGCGCTCGGGCACGCGCTGGTGGGGCACCTGCACGCGAAGGAGGGCACCACCCAGCCTGCGCTTCGCCCGGTCGAAGGAGCGCGCTAGCGATGGCCGGCGCCGCGCAGGACAACGACGACGAGATCACCGGGATCAACGTCACCCCGCTCGTCGACATCACGCTCGTGCTGCTCATCATCTTCATGGTCACGGCGAACTTCATCGTCCGCGAGACCGTGGAGGTGGATCTCCCGCGGGCGGCCCACGGCGGCGAGACCGTGCAGGGCCTCGTCAACGTGGTGATGGACAAGGACCAGAAGCTCTACTTCGACGGCGCGGAGGTCTCCGAGGCGGAGCTCTTGAAGCGCATCGACGAGGCGCTGGCGAAGGACAAGGACACCCGCGCCATCATCAGCGCCGATCAGTCCATCAACTACGGCAGGGTGATGCGGTTGATCGACCTCGTGAAGGGCCAGGGGATCGCGAAGTTCGCGCTCAACATCCAGAAGGACGCCGCGCCGGCACCGGCGCCCGCTTCGCCGTGAGTTGAGCCATGACAGACGCGAGCGCGCCCGTGCCACCGCCGCCTCCGTTCGAGCGTCGCCGCGACCGGTCTGTGCTGTTCATCGCGGCGTTCCTGGTCGTCTCGGTCGTGGTGCACGTGGTGGGCTTCGCCGGGCTGCGCACGTACGCGGAGCTGACGAAGATCGAGGCGCCGCTCAACCAGCCGATCGAGATGGTGATGGTGGAGGTCGAGCCACCGAAGCCGCCTCCGCCGCCACCGAAAGAGGATCCACCGCCTCCGCCGAAGCCTCCGCCCCCGCGCCCGAAGGTGCGCCCGCCGCCCATCAAGACGGCCGAACCGGTGAAGCCTCCTCCGCCGCCGGAGAACGCGCCGCCACCGCCCAACGAGGAGGCACCGAAGGAGCCGCCGAAGCCGGTGCCGCTGGTGACGGGGATCTCCATGTCCTCCACCAGCACCGCCGGAAGCTTCGCCGCGCCGGTCGGCAACACGGCCTACGGGAAGATCGAGAACACAGCGAAGGATCCGGCGCAGGTGCAGGCGTACAGGGCGCCGAAGTACGTGCCTCAGTACCAGGTCGACCGCCGCCCCGAGCTGGTGAAGGAGTTCAAGATCCCCTATCCGCCCGAGGCTCGGCGCAACGGCATCGAAGGCAACGTGGTGTTGATGATCACCATCGACGCCGAGGGAAACGTCACGAAGGTGCGGCTGGTGAGCGGCCCGGGCTACGGGCTGAACGAGGCCGCGGTGGAGGCGCTCAAGAAGTTCAAGTTCACGCCGGCGGTCAAGAACGGCGAGAACGTCTCCACAGAGATCTCGTACACGTACACGTTCCTGCTGGATTGACGGAGCCGGCCGTCAGCGGGTGACGGCGATCTCGTAGCTCATCTTCTGTCCGTCCCGGGTCCACACGTGGACCTCCGTCCTGCCCGCGGCGCGGCCGGTGATTTCGACCTCGCCGCCGTCACCGACGCGGATGTCGGCGATCTCCGGATCCTTCACCGCGACGCGCGCGATGTCGGGGACGCCGATCACCTTCTTCGCCCCGACCTTCACGTTGACGGTGGTGACCGCTGCCGCCTGGACGACCCCGCGGGGCTGCTGCGCAGAGGCGACGCCCGTCCCGAGCAGGAACACCGACGCGATCGCGAGGGCCGCACGACGCACCATAGGCCAAAGCCTAGCGGCCGATGCACCTTCGACGCCAGTCACCCGCCTGCGCCCACCCGGGGCGGTGCGAACGCTTCTTCGCATGGCAGGCAGCCGCTCCGCTGGCGGCATTCCATCGTCCGCCCATCGGAGACGGCTGCGGATGGGGCGCCTTCGGACGCCTGCTTGCAGATCGAGCGGCGTTCCTCGACCAGCTGCGTTATGCCTCGCGGCGCCGATGCACCGCGCACTCCCTTTCGCACTCGCGATGCTGCTGGGTTCATCCGCTGTGTCCGCCGAAGTCGACGCGGGGACGCCCGCGCCCACGGGCGTGCTCACGAAGGCGCCCGTGCTTTTGAAGCAGGTGGAGGCGCGGTTCCCGCCGGAGATGGCCGACGCCGGCGCCGCCGGGACGGTCGTGCTGGAGATCGACATCGACGACCGCGGCGCCGTGATGAACGCGCGCGTCGTTCAGTCCGCCGGGGCCGCCTTCGACGCCGCCGCGCTGGAAGCCGTGAAGCAGTTCGTGTTCTCGCCGGCGGAGGTGGACGGCAAGCCCGCAGCCGTGCGCATCCAGTACCGCTACGAGTTCCTCTACCGCCCCGAGCCCGCGCCGCCGCCACCGCCCGAACCGAAGGAGCAGCCGGTCAACTTCGCCGGCACCCTGCTCGAGCGCGGCACCCGGCGGCCCCTGGCCGGCGCGATGGTGGTGGTGCTCGTCTCACCGCCCGCGGGCGCGGAGCCCACCTGGTCGGATGCCACGACCTCCGGGGCGGCTCCTGACGGCGGTGCCGTGGGGGCACCCGAGCCCGGTTCACCGACAGAGCCCACGCCCCTGGAGACGCTCAGTGACGCAAACGGCCATTTCGAGCTGCGCGGCGTGCCACCCGGGACGCACACCGTCATCGTCACCGCGCCCGCGCACGCGCGCTACGAAGTGACCGAGACCTTCGAGGAGGGCCGCCGCACCGAGGTCACGTACTACGTCCGGCCCAACACCTGGGGCCGCTACGAGACGGTGGTGCGCGCGGAGCGTGAGCGGAAGGAAGTCTCGCAGGTGAACCTGCGCCAGGAGGAGATCCGTCTGATGCCCGGCAGCCAGGGCGACGCCCTGCGCGTGGTGCAGAACCTCCCCGGCGTGGCGCGGGCGCCGTTCTCCGCCGGGCTCCTGGTCGTCCGCGGCGGCAAGCCGTGGGACACGCGCGTATACGTCGACAACACCTACGTGCCGCAGCTGTTCCACTTCGGCGGCCTGTACGCGACGTTCAACTCCAACCTGCTCGAGGACATCCGCTTCGATCCCGGGAACTTCACCGCCGAGCTGGGACGGGACATCGGCGGCGTGGTCCAAGCGCGCACGAAGACGCCGGCGCAGGACGGCGTGCACGGGTACGCGGACCTCAATCTCATCGACGTGAGCGCGATGGTGGAGGCGCCGCTCGGCGGGGACTGGTCGATCGCCGTGGGCGGACGGCGCAGCCACGTGGAGGCGGTGCTCCCGCTCGCGCTGCAGATCTTCGCGCCCGAGGCGAAGGACGCGCTCAACTTCACCGTGGCCCCGCGCTACTACGACTATCAGGTGAAGCTGGAGCGGCGGGCCAAAGGCAGCCGCGACCGGCTGTCCCTCACCTTCTTCGGCTCCAACGACCGGGTCGCCTTCGTCCTCAACAACCCCGCGTACGATCCCGAGGGCCGCGCCGACTTCGAGACGCTGCTCGCGTACAACCGCCTGGCGCTCAACTGGGAGTACGGCGCAGGCAGCCACGTCCGCGCGCTCACGCACCTCTCGGTGGGCCTGGACCAGTTCGACTTCGGCGCCGGGAGCGATCTGTACGCGAACACCGAGGTGTACCCGGTGGTCGGCCGGCAGCACTTCGAATTCGCGGATCTGCTCCACGGCACGCTCACCCTCAGCACGGGCCTGGACGTGTTCATTATCCCGTACCACTCGGACGCGGAGGTCCCGCCCCGGTTCAAGCTCAACCAGATCCCGGATCCGTTCGTCACCCGCACGCTGATCCGCGACGATCGCACCAGCTCCGTCAACGAACCGGCCGTCTATCTGGAGGCGGTGTACCGGCCCATCGAGCGCGTGAAGCTCGTGCCCGGCATCCGCTTCGACTACGACCTGACGATGAACGACGCGTGGGTGGACCCGCGCTTCGCCGCGTTCGTGCAGGTCGCAAAGCGCACCTCGCTCAAGGGCGGGATCGGCCTGTTCCACCAGCCGCCGGACTACCGACAGGGGCTGCTCTCGCCGGCGTTCGGCAACCCGGACCTGCTCCCCGAGGGAGCGGTGCACTACTCCATCGGCGCCGAGCACCAGTTCACCGACGCGATCGGCCTCGACGTCACGCTCTACTACAAGACCCTCTTCCACCAGGCGGTGGCCACCCTCGCGCCGCCGCCGGGCGATACCAGCGTCGATGCCATCGACCTCCGGTACACCTCCACCGGCGAGGGCCGCAGCTACGGCGCGGAGATCCTCCTGCGCCACCAGCTGACCCAGAACTTCTTCGGGTGGATCGCCTGGTCGATCTCCCGCACCGAGCGCCTCTCCCCGCTGGGCACCGGCAAGATGGAGCTCTCGCCCCTGGACCAGCCGCACAACCTCGTCGCGCTCGGCAGCTACAAGCTCCCCGGCGACTGGGTCATCGGCGCGCGGATCCGCTACACCAGCGGCCCGCTCGACACGCCGTACGTGGGCGCGATCTACGACGCGAACGGGAACTACTACTTCCCCATCCCCGGCGAGCGGTACTCGCGGCGGCTCCCGGCGTTCTTCCAGCTCGACGTCCGCGTGGACAAGCGCTTCGTGTTCGACACCTGGTCGCTCGCGCTCTACGCCGACGTCCAGAACGTCACCAACCGCGGCAACGTGGAGGGCGTCTATTACAACTTCGACTACACCCGGCAGGCGTACGTGACCGGGCTGCCGATCCTCCCGGCGATCGGCGCGCGGGGGGAGTGGTGATGCGCGGCATCTGCGTCGTCATCGCGGTGGGCGGACTCCTTCTGGCCTCGTGCGCCGAGGACTTCACGCCGGCGACGGACGTGGCCGGGCTCCGCGTGCTGGGCATCCGTTCCGAACCCGCGGAGGTGGCGCCCGGGCAGCTCGCCGAGGTGAGCGCGCTGGTCGTGGACCCCACCGCGCCGGCGCGCCACAACACGCTGGTGTGGATCTCCTGCGATCCGGATCCCTTCGACCTCAACCGCAGCGCGTGCTCGGATCTCGAACAGCTCGCCGACGCCTCGTCCCTCTTCGCACCGGGCGACGGCGGCACGCCCGATCTGCCGCCCGGGATGAAGCTGGCCGGCTTCGGCGACAAGGCGTACTACGCGCCGCCCGCGGATCTGTTCGACGCGCTGGACGGGGGCGATCCGCGGCGGCAGTCGGGCACGGTGGCGCAGCTGTTGTTGCTGGCGATCGCCGAAGAGGTGTCGCCCACGGCTACCCAGGAGGAGCTCAAGGCGCTCTTCGAGCGCGTGCGTACACACGAGGTCGCCTCGGTGCTGGCGCTGTTCCGCGTGCGCGTCTCCGAGTCGACCGAGCCGAACCACAACCCGCAGATCGGCGCGGTCCTGGTGGACGGCGAACCGGTCCCCGCGGGAGCTCACGTGACGGTGACCCCGGGGCGGGACGCGCGGATCCGTTTCACCGCGCCGGAGGAGTCGCTGGAGAGTTGGGATCAGCCGCTGCCCACCGGCGTGGAGCGGCGCACCGAGCGGCTGGTCGCGTCGCCGTACACCACGGGCGGGCTGTTCAACTTCGAGCGGGTGGCGGTGAACGAGGACTTCGACACGGTGTACACGCCGCCGTCCGGCACCGGAGACGATCCCCTCCCGGTCCGCGGGCGCTTCTGGGTGGTCGTGCGCGACACCCGCGGCGGGCAGAGCTGGCGCGAGCACCGGCTCCACTTCTGCGAGCCGCTGGGCGAGGTCCCCGCCATCCGCCGGGTGATGCCGTCGGAGGTGGAGTCGGAGGGCGGCGTGACGGTGACGCTGGAGGGAGACCGCGCCGACCGGGTGCTGGACGTGCTGATCGGCGGCGCGGCGCTGGACCGGGGCGGCTACTCGGAGGCCACGAAGCAATTCAGTGGTGGAATGCCTGCGCTGTCCCCGGGCACCTATCCGGTGCTGGTCCGGACGGTGGACTGCGTGACGCTGGACACGGGGCTGAAGGTGACCGTGCGCTGAGCGCACGGGCGCGGGAGCCGGCGCGGGTCGTCCCGCGTCGAGCCCGGCGCGTCGAGTTGCTGGTGGCGCGCGCCGTCGATGCGCCGGTCCGATGATCGGATCACGCCGGACATCGGCTCCACCGCCCAGGCGGAGCCTGTGTCGCGGAGTCGGTGGCCCCTGCCGGTGACCCTGGCCTGTCTGCGCAACACCTCGCACGGGTTCGGCGATGTCCCCGGTGGGCAGCCCGCGTCGCATAGGCCATGCGGCCCTCGGGCGATCCCCGCGACGACAAGACGCCCCACCCGCGGCGCTTCTCGACATGCGCCGCGATTCGCATCCCCGGGGCCACGGCGCGAGTCGGATCGGCCCCAGCCTGGTGACACTCACTCCGCCGACAACAGCGCCGCGCCGATGATCCCCGAGTCATCGCCGAGCGCCCCCTCGGTAATCGTCAGCGCATGCTGAGACACCACCGTGGCATGGCCCGCCACGCCCTGCCGGATGCGCTGGATGATCCCGGGACACCGGGACAGCACACCCCCGCCGAGGATCAGGAACTGTGGGTTGAGCACGGTCACCAGATTCGCGATCGCCAGCGCCAGGTGCCCGGTGGCGCGGTCGTAGATTTCTTTCGCCGCCGGGTCTCCCTGCTGCGCCGCCTGCTCCAGCAGCACCGGCGTGAGCCGGGCGGGATCGCCCCCCGAAAGCTCATGGAGCATGCTCGGAATACCCTGCGCCAGCACCTCGCCCATCTGAGCGATTAGGCTGTGTCCGCCGGCGTACGCCTCGAGGCAGCCGTGCTGGCCGCAGCCGCAGCGCCGCCCGCCTTCGGACACGACCTTCACGTGACCAAACTCGCCCGCGGAGTTCGAGGCTCCGCGCACCAGCCGGCCGCCGGTGATGATCGCGCTGCCCACACCGCTGCCGACGAACACCACCAACACCTCGGAGGCGCCCCGCCCCGCTCCGACGCGGAACTCGCCCCACGCCGCCGCCGAGAGATCGTTCACCACCCGGACGGGACGGCCCAGCCGTTCGGCCAGCAGGGTCCCGAAGGGCACGTCCCGCCAGCCGAGGTTGGGCGCGTTCGCCACCACGCCGGTGTCGCCCTCCAGCATCCCCGCCACGCCGACACCACAGCGCTCCACCCGGCCGCCCGCCGAGATCGCGTCCGCGGTGGCGCGGGCGATCGCCTCCACCACCGCGCCGGGCGCACGGTCGACGAGCGCGATCTTCGTGGCTGCTTCGACGCGCCCGTCCGCATCCACCACCGCCGCGCGCGCATACGTCCCGCCGAGATCGATTCCGAGGTACGGCACACGACGGAGATAGCAGCCCGCGGCATCGCTTCCAAAACGTTCGCCGCGCCCCCCACCGCGCAGGCGTCCGCCAGTCGATGCTGCGGCGCGGCCGCTAAGCCCTCACCTGCGCCTTCACCATCTCCACCGTGCGTTCGATCAGCGCGCGCACCTCGGCCAGCCGCGCTTCGGTGGCGGCTTCGTACCGCAGCACCAGGATGGGCTGGGTGTTGGACGCGCGGATCAACCCCCACGCGTCGGGGAAGGTCACCCGGACGCCGTCCACGTCCACGATGGAGTGCCCCTGCTGACGCAGAAGCTCGGTGGCGCGGCGGACGATCTCGAACTTCTTCTCCTCGGGCACGTCCACCCGGAGCTCGGGCGACGCGAAGGTCCTCGGCACGTCCGAAAGGAGCGACGAGAGCGGCTTCGGCTCGTGGGTGAGAATCTCCAGCAGCCGCGCGGACGAGTAGATGGCGTCGTCGAAGCCGAAGTAGCGGTTCTTGAAGAAGATGTGGCCCGACATCTCGCCGGCCAGCTCGGCGTGCTCCTCCTTCATCTTCGCCTTGATCAGCGAGTGGCCGGCCTTCCACATCACCGGCTTGCCGCCGTGCCGGGCGATGTCGTCGTAGAGCGTGTAGCTGCACTTCACCTCGCCGACGATCGCCGCGCCCGGCGTCTCGCGCAGCACGTAGCGCGAGAAGAGGATCATCAGCTGGTCACCCCACAGCACGTTGCCCTGATCGTCGATGACGCCGATCCGATCGGCGTCGCCGTCGTAGGCGATGCCCACCTCCGCCTTCTCCTTCTTCACCGCGGCGATGAGGTCCTGGAGGTTCTCCATCACCGTCGGATCTGGGTGGTGGTGGGGGAAGCGCGCGTCCATCTCGCAGAAGAGCGGGACCACCTCGAAGCCCATCGACCGGAACAGCGGGACGGCGATCTCCCCGCCGGTTCCGTTGCCGGCGTCGACGACGATCTTCATCCCCCGCCTGCCCACCTTCACCGTCTGGCGGATGAAGTGGTGGTACGGGGTGACGATGTCGAACGGCGTCACGCGGCCCGGCGTCCTAGCGACCTCGAAATCCTTCGCTTCGATCAACTTGCGCAGCGCCTGGATCTCCGGGCCGTGGAAAGTGGTCCTGCCCGCGCCGATCTTGAAGCCGTTGTATTCGGGCGGGTTGTGCGAGCCGGTGATCATCGCCAACCCGTCCACCGGGAGCGTGTTCGCGGCGAAGTAGGTCAGCGGCGTCGGCACCACGCCGATGTCCATGACGTCGATCCCCGTGGAGGTCAGCCCTCGGGTCATCGCATCACGGAAGCGGGTGGAGGACTCGCGGCAGTCCCGGCCCAGCACCACCGTCCGACCGCCCTGGCGCTTGATGACCGTCCCCAGGCCCTTGCCGAGCGATTCGACTACCTCGACCGTGAGGTCCCGGTCGACGAGGCCGCGAATGTCGTACTCCCTGAAGATGTGCGCGTTCATGGAAGGGGCGGCGTAGTCGATCCGCGTCCCCCTGTCGACGGCGCCTGCGCCTGCCCGGCGTCCGACTAGGGATACTCGTATGTCACCCGCAGGTACGGCGCGTGGTCCGAATCCAGGTGCGAGGCGATGTGGACCTGATCCGCGATCGCGTCGGGGAACAACGACCCGGTGAACCGGATCCGGAACTGGGAACGCCCCATCTGCTGCGTCGCGCGGTTGGCGAAATCGGCCGCCACCGAAGAGGTCACGGTCGCGGAGATCCACCGGGGCATGCAGGACGAGGCGATGGATCCACCGGAGCCGGCCTGGGGCGCCGAGTAGTCGAAGGGTTCGATGGTGGGCCCGAAGTCGACGCTGTCCGCGCGCAAGAGCCCCAGCTTGCTGAACGGGCTCCCCACGCAGGCGCTCTGGTAGAGGTTGAGGCTGGCGGTGGTGATCGCCGTCGTATCGGGCGGGAGCGCGTTGAGATCGAAGCTGAACAGCGCGCGGTAGGAACGGGTGAAGAGCGTGTCGTCGCCCACGATCAGCGACTTGCAGGTGGTGCAGACCATCCCGTCGCTGGTCACGTGCCCGTCGAGCACCGCGGGCAGGTCCATCGTCCCGGTCTGGATCACCCGGAAGCTGCCCTCGGCGATCCCCACCAGAGGGTTCCCGGCGATGTCCCGTGCTCCGGGCCCGAAGCTCCAGCCGACGGTCGCGCCGTAAGGCAGGGTGGCAGACGGATTCCAGGTGAGCACGGTGCCCGCGGAGTTCCAGCTCAGCGTGCCGTCCTCCACGCCCACCGGCCCGGTGAGCATGAGCGCGCCCTGCGTGGCCACGTCCATCGGCTCCGAGAAGGTGATCTTCAGCGTGGCGTCGCGCGACACGCCGGTGGCGAGATCCGCAGGCGTCACCTTGGCGATCGTCGGCAGCACCAGATCCTGCACGGTCCCCGTGAAGAACACGAACGGGTACGACACCGCCAGCGGGTTGGCCTGCGCGTCCTGCGCGCCCGTGCCCACCGTGACGTCGTAAATTGTCGACGGGCTCAGCGGCGCCGCCGGCGTGCAGGTCACCGCGTCGTGCGCGGGCGACCACTCGAAGGCGCAGTCCACGTTCGGGACGATCGAGATCGCCGGCTCCACGGTGACCGCGAGCATCGGCTCCGAGAAGGCGATGGAGATACGCGCGTTGAGTGGCGCGGCGCTCTGCGATCCGGGCGCATGGGCGACGACCGTCGGCGGTGTGGTGTCCGTCGGCGTGAGCGTGCGGAAGGTCCAGGTGATGTCCCCACCGAGCGGGTTCCCGGCGACGTCCGCGCCGGCGACGATCACCTGGTAGTCGGTGGAGACCTTCCACGGAGCCGACGGCGCGAAGGTGACCCGGGTCTGCTCCTCGTTCCACACCGGCGGCATCAGCTTGGCCGCGGGCGAAGGGGTCACGGTCACCGTGGAGGGATTCATCCGCTCGGAGAAGGTGAGGACGATCGGCGCGTCCAGCGCCACGTCCATCCCGGTGGGCGCGCTCTGCACCAGCGTGGGGGAGGTGGTGTCCAGCGCGGCGACCCGGAACGCGAAGGTGAACGTGCCCGCGTTGCCCTCGCGGTCCTGCATTGTCCCCTGCACGAGGTACTGGGTGTCCACGCTCAGCGGCATCGAGGGCGTCAGGGTCACCACCGTGTCCTCGAACTCGAACACCGGCACGCCGAAGGTGATCGCCGGGTTCGCGCCGATGGTGAACGCGCTCCGGGCGATCGGCTTGCTGAACTCGAGCACGATCTTCGTCGTGGCCGGCACGCCGGTAGCGCCGTTGGCCGGTGAGGAGGTCAGAAGGATCGGACCTTCTCCGCTCGGCCCCGCGTCCGGCGGCACGGTCCCGCCATCCACCGACGAAGGAGGTTGCCCGCAGCCCAGCCCCCACACGATCAACATCGCTGGTAGCGCGCGCCGCATGGGGGCGGATTATCCGCCACGCGCGGGCATCACAGGAAGCGGTGCAGCCTGCGCGCCTTGAGCGCGTCCACCGCCTTGCGCACGTCCTGCGCGCGGTCTCTCGGCACCACGAGGACGGCATCTCCTGCGTCGACCACCACGACGTCGTGCATGCCGATCACCGCAATCGCCCGGTCGCCGCCGAGGATCACCGAGTCGGTGGTGTCGATCGCCAGGGTGTGCTTGCCGGTGACGACATTGCCGGACGGATTGTGCGCGCGCACGTCGTGGATCGCCGAGAAGGACCCCACGTCCGACCAGCCGAAGTCGCCGGGGACGACGGCCATGTTGGCCGCCTTCTCCGCGACCCCGTAGTCGATGGAGATGGACGGCAGCTTCGGGAACTCGCGCGAGAGCACCCGCGCGTAGCGGGAGGTGCCGATCGCCGCGCGGATCTTCGAGAGCCCGGCGTGCAGTTCGGGCATGTGCTGTTCGAATGCGGCCAGCATCACGTCGGCGCGGAAGACGAAGATGCCGACGTTCCACAGATAGTCGTCCGAGCGCAGGTAGCCGACCGCCGTCTCGCGGTCCGGCTTCTCCACGAAGGCCGCCACCTTGTGCGGCTGGAGCGCCGCCTCCTTCTTCGGGCCCGGCGGCCCGAGCACCTCGCCGACACGGATGTAGCCGTAGCCGGTGTCCGGGCGCGTGGGGCGGATGCCGAGGGTGACGATGGCGCCCTCCTCCGCCACCTTCGCCGCGCGGGCCAGTGCCCGGCGGAACGCATCCGGCCGGGCGATGTGGTGATCCGACGGCAGCACGGCGATGACGCCGGTCGGATCCTTCTTCGCCACGTGCGCGGCGGCGAGCGCGATCGCCGGCGCGGTGTTGCGCGCAATGGGTTCCACCAGCACCTGATTCGGCGGAATCCCCTTGAGCAACTTTTTCACCGTGGGCGCGTGCGCCTTGCCGCACACCACCCACGTCTGCTTCGCCGTCGCCAGGTCCCCGAGCCTGCGCGCGGTCTCGACGATGAGCGGCGCGTCCGTCGCCAGCGAGAGGAACTGCTTGGGGCGCTTCTGGCGCGAGAGCGGCCAGAACCTCGTTCCCGAGCCGCCGGCCATGATCACCGGATAGAGCTTTGCCATGGGGCGCCGCCCATATCACTTCGGCGGAGCGTGGCGAGGGGCCGCCGCGCGCAGCGCCTCGAAGGCGGGGAGCCCGCGAGCGCGTTCGAAGAGGTCGACGAGGATCCGCGCGGTGGCGCCCCAGATGGTGTGCGGGCCGTAGTCGAAGAAGTAGACGAGGTGCGCCTCGCCGCCGCGGCGCCAGGTCTCGGTGCGCGGGACCTCCGGCCGCAACAGCTCGGCGAGCGGGACTTCGATCACCACGTCGATCTCCGCCGGGTTGGGGCGGTACTGCAGATCGCCGGGGATGACGCCCACGAACGGCTGAATGCGGAACTGCGTCACGGTGGGGGCCTCGTCCAGCATCCCCAGCACCTCCACCGCGCCGGGAGGAATGCCCAGCTCCTCGTCGGCCTCGCGGAGCGCCGCGTGGAGCGGTGTGGGATCGCTCGGATCGCGCGCGCCGCCGGGAAAAGAGATCTGCCCCGCGTGCGCACGCAGCGTGGCGGGCCGCCTGGTGAACAGCGCCCACGGCTCGCCGCCGCGCTCGAACAGCGGCACCAGCACCGCCGACTCGCGCAGCGCCAGCCCGGGGAGGTTGAGCGCTCGTCCGGGCTGCGTCCTCAGGCGCTCGCGGAGCTGTTCGAACAGAGGGAGCACGATCAATCCGTCGTCTTCGGAGGCGCCTGCTGTACGTGTACCACCACGCCGGTGGCCGGCTGCAGCCGCCCGGTCTGGAGCATCCCCAGCAGCGTCACCCCGAGCGCGATCCGGTAGACCACGAACACCATGTTGGTACGCGTGCGCAGGAACTTGAGCAGCCCGGCGATCGCCGCCATCCCGGCGATGAACGAGACCACCGTGCCCACCACCAGCGCGACGGTCTGAGGCTTTTGGGTCGCCTCCAGCAGGTGCTTGAGCTCGAACAGCCCGGCGGCCGCGGTGATGGGCACCGAGAGAAGGAACGAGTAGCGCGCCGCGTCCTCACGCTTGAGGCCCTGGAACAGCCCGCCGGTGATGGTGGAGCCGGACCGCGAGCTCCCGGGCACCAGCGCCAGCGCCTGCCAGAAGCCGATGATGACCCCGTCCCGCCACGTCATCTCCGCGAGCGTGCGCCGGTGCGACGCCACGCGCTCGGCGATGAACAGGAGGATCGCCAGACCGATCAGCGAGCTGCTGATGATGTAGAGCGACCGGAACTGGTTCTCGATGAAGTCCTTGAGCACAAAGCCCAGCACCCCGGCCGGGATCGAACCGACGATCACGAACCACGCGAGCTTCGCTTCGACCGTCCCGAACGGCTGTCTCGCGCGCAGCCCGGCGAAGAACGCGATCGCGAGCCTCACCAGGTCCTTCCAGAAGTAGATGATGACCGCCGCCACCGTCCCTAGCTGGATGACGGCTGAATACGCGGCGCCGGGGTCATCCCAGCCCAGAAGTGCCGGGGCGATCCGCAGGTGGGCCGTCGAGCTGATCGGCAGGAACTCGGTGATGCCCTGGACGATCCCGAGCACGACGGCTTCGATGAGGGACATAGGCGTCCGCCATGTATGGCCCCGTCGGTATGACCGCAAGGTTTGGCGCTCGAGTGGGGCAAAGCGGTGGGAATCCCGTGCCGGCGATCCGGTGCTAGAGTGCGCCGGCCCGCGCAGGCGTCAGCACATCGGGCGCCGTTCTCCTACATCGCTGGCGCCGCATCTGTCTGCACCACCCCGGGGTTCACCCTTGAAGACACCGCTCCCCTCCGTGCTCTGTGCGCTGTGCCTCGGTGCGCTGACGTCCCAGGCCCAGGCGCAACCGTCCCTCCCCGCGCAGTTCAACGCGTTCCTCGAAAGCCCGGTGCGCCGGCCCCCGCCCATCGCCGACGCCGGGGAGATCGCCCACGTCGAAGAGCGGCTCGGCGTCCCCACCTTCTTCTGGGCGCCGGGCCGGAAGGAGGTCCACGGGTACCGGGCGATGAACCTGAGCGCGGAGGAGGCGGCGCGACGCTACCTGCTCGAGTATGGCGCGCTGTGGCGCCAGAACCCGAAGGTGCTCGCCGAGACCGCGAAGGTCGCGCGGGTGCACGAACTGGACCGAGGCGCGGTCATTGTGGCCTTCCGCAAGGAGGTGGATGGGTTTCGCGTCTTCCGCGACGAACTCAAGGTCATCATGACCCACGACCTGGACCTGGTGGCGATCGCCGGGTATCTGCCGCCGCACCAGAAGATCGGCCTGCGCGGGGAGAAGGACGCGTCGTTCCGGCTCAGCCACGCCACCGCGCTCGGCGCCGCGCTGTACGACCTCACCCGCATCCCGGTCGAGTCGCCGCAGCTCATCGAGCGGGGCGAGGTGATCGAGGGCTACCACGCGTTCGAGCTTGCGCCGTCCGGGAAGGACCCGGCGCTCCGCCTCCTCCAGCCGGCGCGCACACGGCAGGTGCTCTTCACGCTGCCCGAGGGCCTCGAGCCTGCGTACTACGTCGAGTTGGACGTGGCGCTCACGGTCGAAGGCGAGGAGGTGACCCGCGCGTTCGGCTACGTCATCTCCGCGCAGGACGGGCGGGTGCTCTTCCGCAACAACCACGTCCACTTTGACGCGTACACCTACCGCGTGTGGTCCGATCCGGACGGCATGCCGTGGGACGGCCCGCATGGGACGACTTTCTCGCCGCATCCCACGGGCGTCCCGGACGGCACCGCGCCGGTGCCCCAGCCGCAGAACACCATCACAGTGGAGCACGGGCCGATCTCCACCGGCGATCCCTGGCTGGGGCCGGGCGCGACGGTCACGCAGGGCAACAACGTGGACGCGTACGCGGATCTCAACTCGCCGGACGGCTTCACCTCCGGCGATCGCCGCCCGGCGGTGACCTCGGCCGGCGCCTTCGAGTTCGTCTACGACTTCAACGTCGATCCCGCCGAGACGCCCACGCAGATCGACGCCGCGGTGACGCAGATGTTCGTGGACACCAACTTCTTCCACGACTGGTACTACGACATCGGCTTCGACGAGGCCGCGGGCAACGCGCAGAAGGACAACTTCGGACGCGGCGGCATCGGCAACGACGTGTTCCTGGCCGAGGGCCAGGACTTCTCCGGCTTCGACAACGCCAACATGTCGGTCCCCTCCGACGGCGCGCACCCCCGGATGCAGATGTACATCTTCACCGGGAACTCCACGCAGCAGCTGACGCTCACCACCGGAGAGGGGGCGAAGCAGAACTTCTTTACCCGCACCGCCGCCTTCGGCCCGCAGAACTTCAACGTCACCGCGCCCGCGGTGCTGGCGGACGATGGCACCGGCACGCCCTCCGATGCCTGCGAACCGCTGGTGAATGCAGTAACGGGGAAGATCGTCCTCGTCGACCGCGGCACCTGCACCTTCGTCACGAAAGCGAAGATGGTGCAGGACGCGGGCGGGTTGGGGATCGTCATCGCCAACAACCAGGGCGGCGGATCGCCAATCTTGTCGGGGAGCGATCCGACCATCACTATCCCCGCGCTCTCCTGCTCCAGGAACAGCGGCACGACGATCAAGGCGGCGATCAGCGCCGGCAACGCGTCGCTCACGATGGTGCGCACGTCCTCCCCGCACCGCGACGGCACCGTGGACAACGCGATCATCGCGCACGAATGGGGGCACTACATCTCCAACCGGCTGATCGGCGACGCCAACGGGCTCGACAACCTGCAGGGCGCGGGGATGGGCGAGGGCTGGGGCGACTTCCACGCGCTGCTCGTCATCGTCCGCCCCGAGGACGCGCTCGCGCCGAACAACAGCCAATTCGAGGGCGTCTATCCGACGGCGACGTGGGTGATGACCGCGGACCCCGGCAACGGCCTGTACTACGGCATCCGCCGCGTCCCCTACTCCACCGACTTCTCGAAGAACGCGCTCACCTTCAAGCACATCCAGGACGGCGTCCCGCTGCCCAGCGGTGTCCCCACCGCCTTCGGCTCGAGCGGCAACCAGAACTCGGAGGTCCACAACACCGGCGAGGTGTGGGCCACGATGTTGTGGGAGTGCTACGCGGCGCTGCTCAGCGACAGCGAGCGCCTCAGCTTCGAAGAGGCACGCGACCGGATGCGGCGGTACCTGGTGGGCGGATACAAGGGGACGCCCAACTCGCCCACCTTCGTGGAGGCGCGCGACGCGCTTCTGGCCGCGGCCTTCGCCAACGATCCCGCCGACTATGCGCTGCTCGCGGACGCCTTCGCACGCCGTGGGCTGGGCCAGAAGGCGGTGGCGCCGAACCGGGGCTCGTCCAACAACTCGCCGGTGGTCGAGGACTTCACCACCGGGTCGAGCCTGTACTTCGTGAAGGCCGAGCTGAACGATTCGATCTCCTCGTGTGATGACGACGGCGTGCTCGACAACGGCGAGACCGGCGCGCTCACCATCACCGTGCGCAACGCCGGCGCGATGGCGCTCACCCAGACCACCGCCACCATCACCAGCGAGACGCCGGGCGTGACCATCGACGGGGGCGGGACGGTCACCTTCCCCGCCTCGCAGCCGTTCGGCGAGGCCACCGCCACCGCGACCGTGCACCTCGACG
This sequence comes from Myxococcaceae bacterium, assembly GCA_019686135.1. Classification (GTDB taxonomy): domain Bacteria; phylum Myxococcota; class Myxococcia; order Myxococcales; family Myxococcaceae; genus JADGHL01. Next base: position 24,682 of record JADGHL010000073.1, read on the forward strand.
GCGCGACCGGCCTGACCACGCTCACGTTCCAGATCGTCGTGACGGATCCGGCCCTCTCGGTGCAACCGGCGCCGATCACCGTCGCGTTCCGGGGGAACATGGAGGAGACGTTCGCCGCCAGCGCGGTGGACACGGTGGAAGCCCGGCAGACGATGTGGACGACCGGGCACAACCCGCAGCTCAACGACACCGAGTTCCGGCGCGTGGAGCTCTCGCCCACCGAACACGTGTGGTTCGGCCCCAACCCGGACTCGCCCGCGGACAGCTGGCTGGTCTCGCCGAGCATGGACGTCTCGCCCACCGAGGACCTGGTGATCACCTTCCGGCACCGGTACGACTTCGAGGCGGACGAGGACAACTTCTACGACGGTGGCGTGCTGGAGCTGCGCGCCAACCTGACCGGGCCGTGGATCGACATCGGAGGCGACGCGGTGCCCGGGTACGACGGCACGCTGGCGCCGAGCCCGTCCTCCAATCCGCTGCGCGGCCGCGAGGCGTGGGTCGGCCAGAGCCCCGGCTACCCGGAGTTCGTCACCACGACTGTGAATCTCGGCAAGGCATATGCGGGGCAGATCATCGAGCTGCGCTTCCGGATCGGCGCGGATGATGCGGCCGCGCACAAGGGATGGGAGATCGACGACATCGCGCTGCAGGGGATCGTCGGGACGCCCTTCCCGCTGGTGACGGCACAGAAGAAGGTGTGCGGGAACCACACGCCGGTGGCGAACGCTGGCGGGGCGAAGGTGGTGACTGAAGGGCAGACCGTCACGCTCACCGCCACCGGCACCGACGAGGACGGCGATCCGCTGACCTTCGCTTGGACGCAGACGGAGGGCGCGGCGGTGAGCCTGGAGAAGGTGGACGCGGCAACGGTCCGCTTCGTCGCGCCGGATGTGGACCAGTCCACCGAGCTGCAGTTCCAGGTGGTGGCCAACGACGGGAAGGAGGACAGCGCGCCCGCTTCCGTGAAGGTCACGGTGAACGACGCCGGCGCGCCGCCGGTGGCCGTGGCGGAGTTCCACGGCGAGCTGCGGCCGGGCGCGGTGATCTCGCTCGATGGATCGAAGAGCCACGATCCCGAGGGCGCCACGCTCACCTACCGGTGGACGCGGTTGGACGGCGACGCCGCCACCCCGCTGCCGCCGGACAACGACAGCGGCTCGCATGCCACGTTCGTCATTCCCGAGAGGCCCGCGCAGGCGACGTATGTGATCGAGCTGGTGGTCAGCGACGGGAAGAACGAGAGCGCACCGGCCCGGCTGGAGCTGAAGGTCGGTGGGCTTCTGTCCGGCTGTGGCTGCGCCGCCGGCGAGTCCCCCGGCGCCGCACCGCTGTGGCTGGGGCTGATCGCCGCCGCGGCGGTTCTGGGCCGCCGGCGCGGTCGCGCGTAGGTAGCACCCGGATTGGGGCTGCACCCTCGGGCCCTACCGGGGGTTCGGCGGGCGGCGTGTCCAGCCAAGCCAGAGCACCCCGGGCGCATGATGTGCCCGTCGCGCCGGTGGCCCCGGGCTGCGGCATGGGATCTGCGCGGGGTGGCGGAGGGGTGGCCACGCGCACTCCGTGTCGCGTCCAGCGCGAAGACGACGGTTCGGATCCGCTGCCACCTGTGGGCACGCTGCACCGAGCATGCTGCGCGATCACGGGCCGGAACGGTCGGCCCACGTCGCACGACAGCGAGGGCCACGTTCAAGCCCGGCAGCCACTCGGCGCTGAAACCCGATCGCGCAGTGCGATGACGAACAGCAGGGTCGGTCCATGTCGCGCCCCAGTGCGAGTCCTTTCGCCAGGCCGGAGTAGTGTCCCCGGACGTGGTGTTCGAGCGCCGGTCGCTTACTTGAGAGAAGCGACCACCGCGCCATCCTCGAAGGGAACCGTCAGCGAACGGAA
>JADGHL010000074.1 GCA_019686135.1 Myxococcaceae bacterium
CATCGGGCACGCGGTGCAGACGTACGCGGAGTCCCGGGGCTACGGGGTGGTGCGGGATCTGTTCGGCCACGGGATCGGCAAGCGGCTCCACGAGCCGCCGGAGGTCCCCAATTTCGGCAAGCCGGGGCAGGGGCCGCGCCTGCTGCCTGGGATGACCATCGCCATCGAGCCGATGGTGAACGCCGGCACTTTCCAGGTGAAGGAGCTGGACGACGACTGGACGATCGTCACCCTGGACGGGGCGCTGAGCGCCCACTTCGAGCACACCATCCTCATCACGAATGGCGAACCGGAGATCCTGACGAAGGCCCGCTAGCCGGCCTGCTTCGGGGCCCCGGGCCCCGTCGGCCGCCCGGAATGGCCGGTGCCGCCCGCCCCGTTGTGCAGAGGCTTGCGTCAGGTAAGCGAGTCTGATACTCGGCCGCGCTCCGCAGGCAGAAGGGTGTCAAGGAGAGGTATTCGTTGCCGAAAGACGATGCGATCGAAGTCGAGGGGACGGTGACCGAGCCTCTCCCCAACGCGATGTTCCGGGTGAAGTTGGACAACGGTCACGAAGTCCTCGCGCACATCTCGGGGAAGATGCGGATGCACTTCATCCGGATCCTCCCGGGAGACAAGGTGAAGGTCGAACTGAGCCCGTACGACCTCTCCCGTGGCCGCATCACCTACCGGGCGAAGTAGTTTCCGACAATTTCCCGCCCCCTCGAGGGGCGGCATTCACGAAGCATCAGAGGTCGTCGTCATGAAGGTTCGCGCGTCGGTCAAGAAGATTTGTGACAAGTGCAAGGTCATCCGCCGCAAGGGCACCGTCCGGGTGATCTGCGCGTCGAACCCGCGGCATAAGCAGCGCCAGGGCTAGTCCAGCTCCAGACCAACTCCAGTCCGTCCAAGAGGAACACGATTCATGGCTCGTATCGCCGGCATCGACCTTCCCCGCGAGAAGCGGGCGGTCATCTCGCTCCAGTACATCTACGGGATCGGTAAGAAGACCGCCCACGACATCATCACCGAGGCGGGCATCGATCTGGCCACCCGGACCAAGGACCTCACCGAGGAGCAGACCCGCAAGATCCGCGAGCTGATCGAGGCGAAGTACAAGGTCGAGGGCGACCTGCGCCGCGAGGTCACCATGAACATCAAGCGCCTGATGGACCTCGGCTGTTACCGCGGGCTCCGTCACCGCAAGGGCCTGCCGGTCCGCGGCCAGCGCACCCACACCAACGCGCGTACCCGCAAGGGTCCCAAGCGCGGGATCGTCCGGCCCAAGGCGGTCACCCCGGGCGGCCGGTAGTCGCAAACCTGTCCGCGTGAGGTTGCGCGGACGATCACCTTCGAATCACGGAGAGCACACGCACCATGGCTGAAGAGACCCAGGCCCCCACTGCCGACGCCGGCGCGACGGGCGAGGCGCCCGCGAAGGCCAAGAAGGGCAAGAAGTCCAAGAAGAACATCCTCAACGGCGTCGTTCACATCCAGTCGACGTTCAACAACACGATGATCACCATCACCGACGTCTCGGGGAACGTGATCTCCTGGTCGTCGGCCGGAGCGCGTGGCTTCCGCGGTTCGCGCAAGTCCACCCCGTTCGCCGCTCAGGTCGCCGCGGGCGACGCCGCCGCCAAGGCGATGGAGCACGGCCTCAAGAACGTCACGGTGATGGTGAAGGGCCCCGGCGCCGGGCGCGAGTCCGCGCTGCGAGCGATCGCCGCCGCGGGACTGAAGATCTCCCTCATCCGGGACGTGACCCCCATCCCCCACAACGGCTGCCGTCAGCCCAAGCGCCGGCGCGTCTAGCCCAGACCACCTTCTTCAGGAGTAAATCCCAGTGGCTCGCTACACCCAGAGTTCCTGCCGGATCTGCCGGCGCGAAAACCTCAAGATGTATCTGAAGGGCGACCGTTGCTACACGGACAAGTGCGCCATCGAGCGTCGCCCGTATCCCCCCGGCCAGCACGGCCAGGGCCGCGTGAAGTTCTCCGGCTACGGCGTGCAGCTGCGCGAGAAGCAGAAGGTGAAGCGGATGTACGGGCTGCTGGAGAGCCAGTTCCGCGGCGTCTTCCACCGTGCGGCGGCCGCCAAGGGCAAGACTGGTGAGCGGCTCCTGCAGGAGCTCGAGCTCCGGCTGGACAACGTGGTGTTCCGGATGGGCTTTGCGGACACCCGCAACGAGTCCCGCCAGCTGGTGCGCCACGGGCACTTCCTGGTGAACGGGCGCCGGGTGAACATCCCCTCGTTCCGCACCAAGCCGGGGGATGCGATCGAAGTTCACGACAAGGCGAAGAAGATGGTCCGGATCGCCGAGGCAATCGAGACAGTGGACCGCCGCGGCATCCCGCAGTGGCTGGAGGTCGACAAGAAGGCGCTCAAGGGCACGGTGAAGGCCGTTCCGAACCGCGAGGACCTCACCATGCCGATCCAGGAGCAGCTCATCGTCGAGCTCTACTCGAAGTAGTCGATCGGGCCCTCGTCGCCCGGGCGTGCACGGCTGCGCGTCCGGGCTTCGGCGTTTATTCAACCCCTTTCGCGGCGCGTCCTCCCGTCATCCGGACGGGTACGTTGGTGGCGCGCCAAGGAGTGAAGCACCATGGCAGACGCAACCACGGCGAAGCACTGGCGTGACCTCATCAAGCCCCGTCGGCTGGAGGTGGAGCAGGAGACGCTCTCCAACACTTACGGGAAGTTCGTGGCGGAGCCGCTGGAGCGCGGCTTCGGGACCACCCTGGGCAACTCGCTCCGGCGGGTGCTGCTCTCGTCGCTGCAGGGCGCGGCGATCACGTCGGTGAAGATCGACGGTGTGGAGCACGAGTTCTCGGCCATCCCGGAGGTCTCCGAGGACGTCACCGACATCATCCTCAACCTCAAGGAAGTCCTTCTGGCGATGCACAGCAACGACGTGAAGACGCTGCGCATCGAGGCGGAGGGGCCGAAGGAGGTCAAGGCCGGCGACATCATCGCCGACCAGGACGTGGAGATCCTCAACCCGGGTCACCACATCTGCACCATCGCCGAGGGCGGGCGCGTGCGGATGGAGCTGACCTGCCGGCGTGGCCGCGGCTACGTGCCGGCGGCGGAGAACAAGGTGCCGGGCGCGCCGATCGGGACCATCCCCATCGACTCGCTGTTCTCGCCGATCCGCAAGGTGAACTACCAGGTCACCAACGCCCGCGTGGGTCAGAAGACCGACTACGACCGGCTCACCCTCGAGGTGTGGACCAACGGCTCGGTGGCTCCGCAGGATGCGGTGGCGTACGCGGCGAAGATCGTCAAGGAGCAGCTCACCGTCTTCATCAACTTCGATGAGACCGAGGAGCCCGTGCCCGTCGAGGCGCCGCGGGAGGAGGCCAAGCTCAACGAGAACCTCTTCCGGTCGGTGGACGAGCTCGAGCTGTCGGTGCGGTCGGCCAACTGCCTGCAGCAGGCGAACATCAAGACGATCGGCGATCTGGTGCAGAAGACCGAAGCCGAGATGCTCAAGACCAAGAACTTCGGCCGCAAGTCGCTGAAGGAGATCAAGGAAATCCTCGCCGAGATGGGCCTGTCTCTGGGCATGAAGCTGGAGAACTGGCCGCCGAAGGGCCAGACGGCGCCGTCGCAGTCTTCGACCTCGTCGATCTGATCGGCAGAAGTCGGCAGTCGGGAGTGAGTTGTCGGTAGCAGGGAATCGGGCCTTTCGCTCGATTCGTAAAACGGCGGGTTCCCGCCATTGCCCTGGGGTACCTGATACGGCTCCAGGGTTGCGCCCCTCGTGGGTGCCGAAAGGAAGCAGTCATGCGTCACGGAGTCGCAGGCCGGAAGCTCAACCGCACCACGTCGCACCGCAAGGCGATGCTGGACAACATGGTCACCTCCCTCATCGAGCATGAGCGGATCAAGACCACCGTCCAGAAGGCCAAGGAGGCGCGCCGCCACGCGGAACACCTGATCACGCTCGGCAAGAAGGGCGGCCTTCACAACATCCGCCTCGCTGAGCGGACCATCCGCAACCGCGCTCTCATCCAGAAGCTCTTTGGCGAGCTGAAGGAGCGCTACGCCAACCGGCCGGGCGGCTACACCCGCATCGTCCGCCTCGGCTTCCGCCAGGGCGACGGCGCCGAGATGGCCTACCTCGAGCTCGTCGACCGCGCGCAGAAGCCGGCTCCCGAGAAGAAGGCCGAGTAGCCGGAGCGGAAGACATTGAACCTTGAAGCGGGGCGCTGGCGACGGCGCCCCGCTTCGTCTTTCGGGCGCCCGTCGGCCACGGCTCCGGTTGTCCGGCGCTCGAGGCGACCCCGAGATTCTGGCCGGCGCGCGTCGGCACGTGCGGCGGCAAAGATGTCCATTGCGTGCGTCGGGAGCCTGCAGCGTCCGCGCAGCGGCACCGCAGGCGGCTCTCCGCGGCTGGGGAGGCGATGGGCGTCCGCGTGCGGCTGCGCGGATCTCTGCCTCCGCAGGAGCGGGCTTCGCCGGTAGCAGGTTCCCGGGACGACCACCCACGGTGGCGTGAGCATCGGTTGTGCGCTGCTGCGTGCGGCGACAGCGGCGGCCTCAGGTGTTCGGCACCCGCAGTCCGTCCGCGTCGAACAGGTGCAGCCGGTTGCTCGTCACCACCAGGCCAACCGTCGTTCCCGGCCGGGGTGGTTCGCCTTCGCGGTGGTGGAAAGCAAGGTCGGTCCCATCCGCCGCCTGCACGTGGACGATGCGCGTCTCGCCGAGATCCTCCACCAGCGTCGCCTCGCCGCGGATCGTAGGGCTCGTGCCTCCTTGGGCGAGGTGCAGGTCCTCGGGCCGGATGCCCAGGGTCGCGGGGCCGGTGAACGTCTTCACGTCCACGGGCACGGCGCCCGCCGCGGACGTCGCGACGGCGTCGGCCACGTCCACCTTCAGGAAGTTCATCCGCGGAGAACCGAGGAAGCCCGCGACGAAGAGGGTCTGGGGACGGTGGTAGAGCTCGCCGGGCGGCCCGACCTGTTCGACCTTCCCACGGTTGAGCACCACCATCCGGTCGGCCAGCGTCATCGCCTCCACCTGATCGTGCGTGACGTAGATCGACGTCGCCTTGAGGTCGCGGTGGAGCCGGGCGATCTCCAGACGGGTCTGCGCCCGGAGCGCCGCGTCCAGGTTGGAGAGGGGCTCGTCGAAGAGGAAGACCTTGGGCTCGCGGACGATCGCCCGGGCGATCGCCACGCGCTGACGCTGGCCGCCGGAGAGCTCGCGCGGGTAGCGGTCCAACAGGTCGGCAATCTGCAACAGCCGGGCGATCCGCCGGACGCGCTCGTCGATGGTCTCCTTCGCGGTCTTCGCCAGCGTCAGCCCGAAGGCGATGTTCTTGTACACCTTCATGTGCGGGTAGAGCGCGTAGGACTGGAACACCATCGACACGCCCCGCCGCGCGGGCGCTTCGTCGGTGACGCGCCTGCCGCCGATGTAGATCTCCCCGGCCGTGGTGTCCTCCAGCCCGGCGATCATCCGCAACAGGGTGGACTTGCCGCAGCCGGAGGGTCCCACGAACACGACCAGCTCGCCGTCGGCGATTTCGAGGTCGAGCCCCTCAATCACCTTCGTGCGGCCGAACGATTTGGTCACGCCCTCCAGCTTCACCTCCGCCACGTCGCATCCTCCCTCATCCCTTCACCGCGCCCGCGGTCAGCCCCGCCACCAGCCGCCGCTGGAAGATCAGCACCAGCACGATCAGCGGCACGGTCACCACCACGCACGCGGCCATGATGTTCCCCCACGGCAGCTCGTGCTGGCTCCCGCCGCTGATGAGCGCGATCGCCACGGGCACGGTCCGCTGCCGGTCGCTGAGCGTGAAGGTCAACGCGAAGAGGAACTCGTTCCAGGCCACGATGAACGCCAACAGCCCGGTGGTCACCAGCGCCGGCCCGAGCAGCGGAAGGAACACCCTCGTTACCAGCTGCCACGGGGTGGCTCCGTCCAGGATCGCCGCCTCTTCGATCTCCTGCGGCAGATCGCGCATGAACGTGGTGAGCACCCAGACGGTGAAGGGCAGGGTGAACAGCGTGTACGCCAGCACCAGCCCGATCAGGTTGTCGTAGAGCCGAAGCGTGCGGATGACCTCGAACAGCCCGGAGAGCACCGCCACCTGCGGGAACATCGACACCGCGAGGATGCTGACCAGAAGCGTGCCTCGGCCGCGGAACTTCACGCGCCCCAGCGCGAACGCGGCGGTCACGCCGAGCAACAGGGAGATCGCCACGACCGCGGTGGCCACCAGGAAGGAGTTGAGCAGATTCCGCCCGAACGGCTGTTCGGTGAAGACGCGCACGTAGTTGGAGAAGTCCGCGCCGTCCGGCAGCCAGGAGACCCGGAAGATCGCCGAACCGCTCCGCAGCGAGGTGACGAAGGCGTAGTACAGCGGGAACACCAGCCAGGCGAAGAGCCCGGCCACGAGCACGAAGAAGGCGCTGCGCCGAAGGTGCCGGCGGATCATCGGCGCGCCCCCGACAGGTCCGGCCGCATCGCCCGGAGGTAGAGCAGCGTGAGCAGGCCGATCACCAGGAACAGCAGCGTGGAGGCGGCGGAGCCGTAGCCCACGTCCTGGAAGTCGACGAGCTGGCGCCGCGCGAACACGGACACCGTCATGGTGGCGTCCGAGGACCCGGTCATCACATAAGCGAGATCGAACATCCGCATCGCGTCGAGGAAGCGGAAGATCACCGCGACCGCCAGCGCGGGGCGGATGAGCGGCAGGGTGACGTGGAAGAACACCTTCCACGCGGGGATCCCGTCCACCTTCGCGGCGTCGTAGCAGTCCTTCGGCAGCATCTGGAGCGCGGCCAGAACCAGGAGCGCCACGAAGGGCGTGGTCTTCCACACGTCCACCAGGATGATCGCCCACAACGACAGCGTGGGATCGGCGAGCCACGCCACCGGTTCGGAGATCATCCGAAGGCGCATCAGCCCGTCGTTCACGATCCCGAACTGGTCGTTGAGCATCCACGACCACATCTTCGCGGAGACCACGGTGGGGATGGCCCACGGCACAAGCAGCGCCGCGCGCATGAGGCTTCGGCCCCGGAACGTCACGTTCAGCACCAGGGCGAAGAGCACCCCGAGCACGGTCTCCAGGAACACGGATGCCAGGGCGAACACCAGCGTGTTCCACAGCGCCCGCCACCACTGTGGGTCCGCGAACAGCCCGGTCCAGACCCCGTCCACGGGCGCGAGGTAGTTGCCGAGGCCAATCCCCTCGCGCCCGTGGAGGTCCACCAGCGAGGCGTTGGTGAAGCTGAAGTAGAAGGTCCGCAGAAGCGGCCACAGCGCCACCAGCGCGAGGACGATCAGCATGGGCGCGAGGAACAACCAGGCGGCGCGCACCCGCTGACGCTGACCCTCGTTGTGGCGGGCGGGGCTCACCATCGCGCGCGAGCCCTCAGACGCCGAAGCTCCTGCGCCAGCGCGCCGAGCCGTTCGTCGGCCGGTTCGGTGCCGGCCAGCACGTCGTGCGTGGCGCGCCAGAACGCGTTGGAGACGCGGTTGTACTGCGGCCCGACGATCCCCGACGGCCGCGCCACCGCGTGGGCGAACGCGTCGAACAGCTTCCCGAAGAACGGGTTGGCCTCGAGCACCTCCGGATCGCGATACAGCGAGACGATGGTCGGGTTGTAGGCGCCTTCGATGGCCCGGCGCTTCTGTTCCTCGGGGCTGGTGAGAAAGCGCACCAGGTCCGCGGCGAGCTCCGGGTGCTTCGAGTACCGCGACACCGCCAGCTGCCAGCCGCCGAGCGTGCCCACGTGCCGGCCCGCCTCTCCCGGTCCTCTGGGGAGCGCCACCACGCCGACGCGGCCGCGCACCGGGCTGTCCCCGCTCTGGGCCAGCGCCCACGCGTAGGGCCAGTTGCGCATGAACACCGCGTTGCCGGTCTGGAACACGCCGCGGGCGGCCTCCTCGTCGTATTGGAGGACGCCGGGCGGAGAGATCGTCCCCACCCACCCGGCCGCCATCTCCAGGGCCGCGCGGGCTTTGGGGCCGTCCACGGTGACGCTGCCGTCGTCGGCCAGGATGCTCCCGCCGAAGGACGCCACCCACTCGAGCGCGTTGCACGTGAGCCCCTCGTAGGGCTTGCCCTGCCACACGAAGCCCCACAGCCCCTGATGCCCCTTCGCGCGCTCTTCGTCCTGGATCGTCTGCGCCTCATGCGTGAGCTCCTCCCAGGTCGTCGGCGGATCGAACCCGTACGCCTTCAGCAGATCGGCCCGGTAGTAGAGCACTCCGGCGTCGGTGAACCACGGCGCCGCCACGAGCCGCCCGTCCACGGTGTCGTTCTCCACCAGCGCCGGGAACATCTCCCTCGGCGCGTCGCCCAGATACGGCGTCAGATCGATGAAGTGGCTGGCCAGGATTCCCGGCCACACCACGTCAATCTGGAGCACGTCCAGATCGCTCGAGCCCGACGCCAGCACCTGGAGGTACAGCGCCAGCCGGTCGGTCGACGAGTTGGGCGTGGAGACGATCTGCACCCTGTGGCCGGTCCGTTGCTCCCACCGGCGCACGCCTTCGGTGCACAGCTTCAGCTCCACGCCGAGCGCGCCGCAGGAGATCGACAACGTGGCGGAGTCCGCGTTGGTGTGCTCGCGCGAGCACCCGCACAGCGGCATCACGCAGCAGAGCGTCAGCGCCACACCGCACGCGCCGAAGCTGCCCCACGAAGACCTCATCCGGCCCTCCGTCGTTCAGGCCGCCGCGCCCGCGTCCCGGCGCGCGCGCCGCTCGGCGCCCACCTCCGCGAAACGCGAGAGGGTGTGATCCACCCAGCGGCCCACGTCCAGCCGCCTCACCGTCACACCCATCGCCTCCATCCGGCGCGCGGCCTCCTCGCGGGGCATGTCCAGCGCCGCATCCAGCGCGCGGTCCATGTCGCGGTCGGAGTACACGTTGGTGAGCACCGCGTTGGGGAACGCCACCGCGCAGCCGGTGAACTCGGAGAGCACCAGCACCCCCGGCGAAGCCGCGCCGCGCTTGGCCGCCACGTACTCCTTGGCGACGAGGTTGAGCCCGTCGCGGAGCGGGGTGGTCAGGCAAACGTCCGCCATCCGGCGTCCACCCCAGGCTCGAGAAGCGGCCGTTGATCCGCCCCACCAGCGCTTCGATCGCGCGCTGCGTGTCGCGGTAGACGTCTATCTCGCTCGCCGCGCGCACCGAGGTCACCATCAGCTTCACCTTGCCGTGCAGCTCCAGGCGGCGCGTCAACAGGCGCTCGAAGGCGCGCAGCGTCTCCTGCATCCCCTTGGTGTCGTCGGTGCGGCCCACCGCGACGATCAGCCGGCGACCGCCGAGCTCCTCTTCGATCGTCTTCTGGAACGCGCGGTTCTCCCCGGTCCGAAGGAGCCGTTCGATCAGCTCCGGGTGGGTGCCCACCGGGAACGAGTCGATCCCGATGGTGCGGCCGCCGACCGACAGGAGGGTGGGCGCTTCGGGTTCGGAGAGCGCCCGGCCCACGGGCGAAGCGGTGTTCACCCGCACCTGCTTCTCGACCTTCGCGACGCGCAGCACCTGGGCCACGTCGGCGAAGTTACGTGGGTAGCGGGGGACGTGGAAGCCGACCAGCTCGCACTGAAGCAGGCTGTCGACGATCTCCTCCCGCCACGGGAGATGTTGAACACGTCCGGGGCGGGGAAGGGGGTGTGGTGGAAGAAGGCGATCTTCGGGTCCGGTTGGATCTCCCGGAGGTACTTCGGCACCAGCCACAGGTTGTAGCCGTGGACCCAGATCAACGCGTCGTCCCCGGCCTGGTCCGAGGCGGCCTGGGCGAAGAGCCGGTTCACCTCGCGGAACGTGCCCCAGTCCACGTTCTCGTACTGGAACAACCACGGAAACGAGTGCAGCACCGGCCACAGCGCCTCCTTCGAGGTCACGTGGGAGAAGCTCTTCACCTGTTCCGGCGTCAGCGGCAGCCGAAAGACGTGCTACCGCCCGTTAGCCGTCCTCGATCTCGATCACCTTCTCGAAGCTCTGCTTCTTCGCGGTGACCTGCTTCCAGGCCACCCACGCGCCGCGCCCGGGCTCGATCCGACCGAAGAAGCTCTTGAGCGTGGGGACGATCCCATTCGGGCTCTTGTTCTCCCGATACACGACACGGTGCGCCCGTTCTCCACCGCCTCCTCGTAGGGCTGCCGGTGGTACACGATCAGCGTTCGTCCCCACCGAACCGGGCGTGTTCGCGTTCCAGAGGATGTCCGGGGACACCACCGTGCTGGTGGTGCTCAACCTCGTCCAGGAACCGCGGAGGCTTCTGCTTCCGCCCGGGACGTGGACGCCCCTGGCCGGGCACGGCCTTGGGGACGGGCAGGTCGAAGACGGGCACGTCGCACTCCCACCGTGCGCCGGCTTCTTCGGCGGCCTCACGAAGCCGGCCGGATGAGCGCGCCGGGCGCTCAGTCCACGTCGTGGCCGTGCCGGATCAGATCCGCGCGGCCCTCCGACGTGCGCACGTACAGCTCTTGGATCTCGAGCGAGTCCGGCGGCGGCTTGTTGTTCGCGTCGCGCAGCTTCTTCGTGTCGACGGTGAAGCGGTTGTCGGGCACCTGGTCGCGCGGTGGCACCCGGGGCACGGACGACGAGTAGACGCCGTTGACCACCACGACCACGTCCTCCCACGGATCGTCGCTGTCGTTCACGACTGAGATGACCGTGCTGTCGAGCACCTTCCCGCGGACGATCCGCGCGCCGATGTTGTTCGACGGACCGGTGCTGGGAGGGCAGGCCACGACGAACCCGGCGCCGCTGAGCACCAGCCAGGCGGCGACGATGAAGGCCTTGTACTTGAAGAACTGATCCGAGTTCCGGAAGTCCGTCCACAGGTCGCGGAGGATCCCCACGACGTTGAGCGCGGTGTCGGTGGCGGTCTCCTTGAGCCGCGCGGAGAGCGGCGCGGACGTGGTCTCCTTGATGGGCTGCATCCGCGCGGCGGAGATCGCGCGGAACGCCTCCTGGCTGGTGGTGCGGGGCAGGCCCGGGTTGCTGACGGTCCGGCCGGGCGCCGGCGCGGGCGGACTCTTCTGCGCGGTGGGGGCTGGCCGTGTGGGCGGCACCTCGTTCTGGCTGGCTGTCCGCGCCCCCCTCGGCCCCTTCGGCGCTTCACTCATCGCCGCGAAGTGTAGGGGGATTGCGTCACGGTCGCCACTGCGCCCTTTCAGGGCGCGTGCAGCTGCTTAAGCGCGCGGGAGGCCACCGCGTTCTGGGGCTGGACCTCCAACACCTTGCGCAGCCACTTCTCGGCTTCGGCGGCGGCGGTGGCGCGTTCGGCGGCGGTGCGCGCGGCCTTCTGGTGCTCGAAGTGGAGGATCCCCAGCCGGAGCATGAACTCCACGTTCTCCGGATCCCGGTCGAGGACCGCGTGCAGCTCGCGGTCCGCGGCGGCGAAGTCGCCTTCATATTGCAGTACCAGCGCGTACTTGCCGTGGGCGGCGGGCGAGTCCGGCTGGAGGAAGCTGAGCGCGCGGAACGCCCGGTGCGCCTTCGGCAGATCGTGCCGCTCGAGCGCGTAGTCCCCCAGCGCGAACCAGGCGTCGTCCAGAAGCGGGTTGAGCTCGAGCGCCTGTTCGAACCAGGTGGCCGCTTGCTCTGGCCGCTGACGCGACTGGTAGAGCAGCCCCAGGTACAGCCGGCACCGCCCATCCTCCGGCAATAGCTCGATCGCGCGGCGCAGCTCCTCCATCGCGCGGCCGGCGTCGTCCAGCTTCTGCCACGCCAGGCCCAGCAGCGCGTGCACCTCGCCGAGGTCGGGGAAGTCGCGGAGGATCTCCTCGAAGGCGACGATCGCCTGCTGCGGCACGTCGCGGTCGTTCAGCCACAGAAGGCCCTCGTCCAGCTTCGCCCGCGCCGCCTGGGGGATCTGCGCGAAGGGGTCGGCGATCTGGTTCATGATCGCCCGCGCCACGCGCACCTCCTCGGGCGTTGGGCCCGCCTCCACGAGCGCGCGCAGGGTCTCCACCGCGCCCTTTCTGTCCCCGGTGCGGTGCAGCGCCTTGGCGAGCGGCAGCAACAGGTCGTGCCGGTCGGGCGCCAGCGCGCGCGCCTTCTGCAGCGGCGGGAGCGCGTTTGTGTACTGTTCCGATTCGAGCAACGCCAGCCCGAGCCGGTAGTGGAACTCGGGCTCGTCGGGCGCGAGCGCCGCGGCGGCCTCGAAGTCGGCGATCGCCCGGTCCGCCTGCGCGGGCCCGGCGAACCGCGCCAGCCCGAGCATGTACCGCGTCACCGCCGGTGGCCGCCCTTCGTCGCTCTTCTCCAGCCGGGCGATGAAGGACTCCGCGCGGTGGGTGCGCACCTCTGCTTCGGTCAGCTGACGGGCGATCGTCAGGTCCGACGGCGCGGCGCGGTGCAGCTCCTCGAGCAGCGGGAGCGCGGCGTCGTATTCCTTGCGCTCCAGGTGCAGCTGCACTTCGTCGCGTGGGGTGAGCGCGCCTTGGGCGGCGGTGTGGACGCAGCCGAAGGTGGTGACCGCGACCGCCAGCGCACAGTACGTCGTGCGGATCATGAGCGGGCTCCGCCGGCGCGCTTCATCCCCACGCCCTCGCGGCCCACCGCCGCCACCACGTCCTCCCGGTCGCCGCCCGCCCCGCCGAGCTCCAGGCTCTGACGGATGATCGCGTCGCGGACGTCGCGCATCAGCCGGTCGCGTTCCTCCGGGCCATAGGTGGAGGCGTCGATGGGCGCGCCGATCTTCACGCGGATCGTCCCGCCGAGGCGGATCTTCCAGGAGTTCTTCGGCATCAGCCGCGCGGTTCCTTCGATCGTCACCGGGCAGATCGCCACGCCCGCCTTGAGCGCGAGAGCGAACGGCCCCTTCTTGAACGGGAGGATCCGCCCGTCCGGAGACCGGGTGCCTTCGGGGAAGATCAGGATCGAGGTGCCCCCGCGGATCTTCTCCGCCGCGCGATCCAGCGTCCGGATCGCGGCGTGACGATTAGAGCGGTCGATGAGGATGTGCCCGCCGATCCAAAGGTACCACCCCAGCACCGGCACCCAGCGCAGCGCCTGCTTGGCGACGAAGCGGAAGTTCACCGGCAGGGACACGAAGAGGACGGGGATGTCGAACGTGGACTGGTGGTTGCTGACGTAGATCGTGGGGCGCTTCGGATCGACGTGCTCGCGTCCCTCGACGATCAGCTTCGCGCGGCTCATGTAGACGAGGAACGGCGCCCAGATGAGCCGCGCCATCCACACCGCGCCGGAGCGGGGCTGGAAAATCATCGCGATGACCGCGAAGGGGAAGAGCAGGGTGATCCAGGTGGCGTGGACGAGCATGTGGAAGATCATCCGGGCGATGAGCCGGACGCTGGACTCCGCCGGCTCACCCGTTCCCGCGACGGGCGACTCCACCTGGTGCGCTTCGACTTCCCGCATCGGCATGAGCTTCTCTAGCATGCCTGGGGTGGGCATCTCGTGGGTGAAAGGCACTCTCGGACGCGGTACAAGCGGGCGCACGTGGCCAGGCGCAAATTCATCGCGATCGCCGGGAACATCGGCGCGGGCAAGACGGAGCTGACCCAGTTCCTCACGCGGAAGTATGGGCTGACGCCGTTCTACGAGCCGAACGACGAGAACCCGTACCTCGAGGACTTCTACAAGGACATGAAGACCTGGGCGTTCCGCTCCCAGCTCTTCTTCCTCTCACGCAAGTTCCAGCTCCACCGGGAGATGGACAAGCGCGTGGAAGGCACCCTGCTGCAGGACCGGACGCTCTACGAGGACGCGGAGATCTTCGCCAAGAACCTCTACCGCACGAGGTACATCGACAAACGCGACTGGCAGACATACTGGTCGCTGTACGAGGGCATCGCCGCCTCGCTCACGCCGCCGGATCTCATGATCTACCTGAAGTGCCCGGTGCGGACCCTCAAGGAGCGGATTCGGCAGCGCGGCCGGGCCATGGAGCAGGACATTCCGACCGCCTATCTCAAGCGCCTCAACGACCTCTACGAGGAGTGGTTCGCGAACTGGGACCGTTCCCCGGTGCTGACGTTGTCCACCGACAAGCTGGACTACATCCAGGACCTCGTCGATCGCGTGGACCTCTTCCGCCGGATCGAGAAGCACCTGTGAAGGAGGTCTACATCCTCGCCACCCGGGCCATGGAGCCGGTGGCTCCCAGCGCGCTGCTGGAATCGCTGGACGAGGACGAGGTGACGTTCTCGGTGGCGGAGGGAGAAGAGTGGGCGGTCGCGCTGGAGGCGGACGGCGCGCGCGTGGAGATCCGCTTCGAGGCCCTGACGGAGCCTCTGGGCTGGGCGCCCGACTTTCTGACCCGCAACGAGCCCGCGCAGAAGCTCCTCTCCGAGGCGCGCGGCTTCTACCGGATCGCCTTCGAACCGGGGAAGCCGGAGGGATCGGTAGCGGTGTTCGTGGCGCTGCGGTCGGCGCTGCTTCTGTTCGAGCACGTGGAGGGCGTCCTGTTGGACGTCACCAGCTACAAGCTGCACGAGCCGGAGGACGTGCAGGAGATCACCGATCTCGAGTTCGACATCCGCGACCACGTGAACCTCCACGCGGTGGCGGTGGAGGAGGGCGAGACGCCTCTGTGGGTGCACTCGCACGGGATGGAGAAGTTCGGGCAGCGCGACGTGGAGGTGTTCCAGCTGTCCGAGGACGATCTCGCGGCGGCGGAGAGCTTCCTGCACCAATTGTGCACCGATCTCGCGTTCGGAGAAGCGCCGCCGCTCCGGGTGCCGCTGGACGTGGGCGACGAGGGGGCGTTGATGCTCGTGCCGTCGGAGGAGGCGCGCGCGTCGCTGATGGGCGTGCCGCTCGAGGCGTTCGAGGGCCACGAGGGTCAGTACCTCACGGTGCTCTCGGGGAACGGGCGGCACAACGTGAGCAGCCTCCTTGCGCCCTATCGCGAGCAGTTCGCCGAAGAGCCGAGGGAGCTGACCGAGGCGCTGCAGCAGCTCGTGACCGAGCTGTTGCCGGCGTTCAAGGCGCGCTTTCTGCGCCGGGGCTTGATGGAACCCTTGTCCTTCCGCGTCCGCGCCTCGTTCGAGTCGCACCCGGAAGGCGAACCGCCGGTCAACGAGGATCTCTGGCTGGAAGTGATCGCGTGGGACCACGACACGCTGGTGGGAAGGCTGATCGACGGCGGCGCCCACACCACCGAGTGGCGCAAGGGCTCGCACGTGCGCATCGACGAAGCCAGCATCAACGCCCTCGCGCTGGCGCACGAGGGGCGTCCGCTGGAGCTGGGCGAAATCCGCGAACTCCTGAAGGCGGAACGCCCAGCCTAGAGCTGCGCTCGTGAGTCGTGACGGGTGAGTGAGTAGAGAGCGGGCTGTGGCACGAGCGCGTCCCATCGGGGCGCGCTCTCACGACCCAGACTGACGACTCACGACCCACCCGTCACCACGGACTGCTGTGGGTGCCTGGTACACTCCGTCGACATGCCTGCTCTGCTGCTGTTGACGGGGCCCTCCGCGGGGCTGCGGTTCGACGTGGTGACCGAGGCGATCCTGGGACGATCGCCGTCGTGCGAGATCCCGCTGGAGGACCACAAGGTGTCACGCCGCCACGCGAAGATCGTCGTGGAGCAGGGCCAGGCGAAGATCACCGATCTGGGTTCCCGCAACGGGACCGTGGTCAACGGCGAGCGGATCGAAGGCGAGGCGATCCTGCTGCCGGGCGATCGGGTGCAGGTCGGCGACACCACCATCCTCTTCGAGCCTCCGACCCGCGCGGCGTTCGCGGAGAAGGATGCGGGCAACCTCACGGGTGCGCTGGTCGAGGAGCTCTTGCCGCGCGTGGGCAGCGACGCGGCGGTCTTCTCCGCCGCGGCGGCGATGATCGGCGCCACCAGCGAGGCGATGGTGCTGCGCCGCGCTGCCGAGGAGGTGGTGCGCAGCATGAACGCGGATCGCGCCGCGGCGCTGCTCGGCGGGACCGAGGGGCTGCTCACCGCGGCGGTGGTGGGCGCCGCGTCGGTGGAGGTGCCGCGCTCATTGGTCCGCGCCGCGCTGGAGCGGCGCGAGGCGGCGTCCGCGGGCGGGTCGGCGGTGGCGCCGCTGGCTGCTTCGGGCGGAGCGCCGTTCGGGCTGCTCTATGTGGAGCGCACGGAACCTTTCGACGTGGGCGACCGACGGGTGCTCGCGATGATCGGGCGGCTCGCCGGCGAGACCTACACCCGCGTCCGCGCCAGCGGCGAACGCGAGCGCCCGGAGGTGGCGCTGGTCGGCTCCTCGCGCCAGTTCCGCAAGACGGTGGAGCAGGCGCGCCGCGCGGCGGCCAGCGGTGAACCGGTGGCCATCTTCGGCGAGCCGGGCACGGGGAAGATGCTCACCGCCCAGTACATCCACTCTCGTTCGAGCCGCGCGCTGGGGCCGTTCATCCAGGTCGATTGCCGCGCTGGGGCGATCGCGGTGGAGGAGGCGCTCTTGGGCCGCGCCTCTGCGCCGGGGGTGCCACCTCTGCCTTCGGCGCTCCTCCGCGCCGACGGCGGGACGCTGGTGCTCCAGGGGATCGAATCGCTGCCGCGGCA
The DNA here is from genome assembly GCA_019686135.1 of Myxococcaceae bacterium. Classification (GTDB taxonomy): domain Bacteria; phylum Myxococcota; class Myxococcia; order Myxococcales; family Myxococcaceae; genus JADGHL01. Next base: position 16,463 of record JADGHL010000074.1, read on the forward strand.
GGCGGCGGAGCGGCTGGCGCGGCTGCTCCACAAGCGCGTGGCCCCGGCGCCGGGCGGCGGCGAGGAGAAGGTCGACCTCCGGGTGATCGCCACCGCGGGGCACCCGGTGGAGCTTCTGGCCAGCCGGGGCGAGGTGGACCCGGTGCTGGCGCGCGCTCTCTCCGGAACGCAGATCGAGCTCATTCCGCTGCGCGACCGCCGTACCGACGTGCCGGCGCTCTTCGAATACTTCGCGCAGCGCGCGCCCCGCGTGCCCCGCCGCGAAGTGCCGCAGCTGTCGCCCGACGCGCGCCGCCTATTGGTCGACTACGGCTGGCCGGGCAACGTCCGCGAGCTCCGCCTGGTGAGCGAGCGCCTGGCGCTCCTGTATTCGGGCTCCGAGGTCACCGCGCTCAAGCTGCCTCCCGAGGTCCAGGAGGGCGTCATCCAGCAGAGCGCGCGCAACCTCCAGAGGATGATCCAACGGCTGGAGCGCGACGCGATCAGCGAGGCTTTGCGCGAGGCGTGCGGCAAAAAGATCAAGGCCGCCGCAATTCTGGGCATCAGCCGGCCCACCCTTGACAAGAAGATTGGCGACTACGGGCTGGTCGTGGAGAAACGGCGCGCCTGAACGGCGCCGCGCAGCACAGGCACCGACCCGGCGGGATCGCGCGCGGGGCGTTCCGGCGCTAAGACCCGCTTGTGAACTTCCGGTTCAGCGAAGAGGTCGCCGCCGCGCGCGAAGCGGGGAAGCCGCTGGTGGCGCTGGAGACGAGCGTGGTGGCGCAGGGGTTGCCGTACCCGCACAACCTCGAGGCCGCGCGCGAGTGCGAAGAGGCGGTCCGGCGCGAAGGCGCGGTGCCCGCGGCGATCGCCGTGATCGACGGCGAGGTGTGGGTGGGGCTGGAGGTGGAGCAGCTTCGGCGGCTCGCGGAGGGTGGACCCAGACTGATGAAGCTTGGGTCGCGGGATCTGCCGGTGGCGGTGGCGTTCGGGCGCACGGGCGGGACCACAGTGAGCGCCACCTGCGAAATCGCCGCGCGCGCGGGCATCCGCGTCTTTGCCACCGGCGGGATCGGCGGCGTGCACCGGGGCGCGGCGGAGCACTTCGATCTCTCGCAGGATCTGTGGGCGCTCTCGAAGTTCCCGGTGGCGGTGGTGTGCGCGGGCGCGAAGTCAATCCTCGACCTTCCGAAGACGCTGGAGGTGCTGGAGACCGCGGCGGTGCCGGTGATCGGCGTGGGCACGCGCGAGTTCCCGTCGTTCTATTCGCGCACCAGCGGCATCGTGCTCGAGCACCAGGGCGACGACGCGGCGGGCGCGGCGGCGATCGTCCGGGCGCGGTTCGATGGGCTGGGGCAGGGCGGGCTTATGTTCGCGGTGCCGCCGCCGGAGGAGACGGCGCTGCCGCACGCCGAGGTCGAGCTCCACATCGCCCGGGCGCTGGAGGAGGCGGCGAAGCAGGGGATCAAAGGGAAGGCGACCACGCCGTTCCTTCTGGCCGAGGTGGCCCGGCGCACATCGGGCCGCTCCCTCCGCGCGAATCTCGCCCTGTTGCAGAACAACGCCCGGTTCGCCGGCGCGCTCGCGGTGGCGCTCGGCGGGGCGCGCTGAGTCAGAAGTCGACGCCCTCCGCCTTCGGCTCCGGCAGGGTCATCGCCACGGATGGCTTCACGTCGCCCTCCGCGTACATCTGCTGGTACAGACAGTAGTCCGCCACCACCTGCTTCACGTAGCCGCGCGTCTCCTTGAAGGGGATGAGCTCCACGAAGAGGTCGAGCGGCAGGGTGCGATCGGCCTTCACCCACCTGAGCACCGCGGCTGGCCCCGCGTTGTACGCGGCGGCGACGAGCGCGGGGTGACCGAAGCGTTCCTTGAGCTGTGCCAGGTACCACGTCGCGTACCGGATGTTGACCTCGGGGGCGAACAACGCGTCCGGAGCCGGAGCGTCGTCGCCCAGCGCCCGGGCGATCGCCTTCGCCGTGGGCGGGATGAGCTGCATCAGGCCGCGCGCGTCCGCGGGGCTGGCGACCTCGGGACGGAAGGCGCTCTCCCGCCGCATGATCGCCCACACCAGCGAAGCGGAGATCCGCTGGCGCTCGGCTTCGCGCTCCACCGCCGTGCGGAAGGCGCGCGGATACAGAAGCGCCACCGCCTCGGGCTTCTTCTCCCCGAACGCGCTTCCCCACAGAAGCCGCGCGGCGAGGGCGTACGCGGGCCCGTACTGCCCGAGCTGCTGCAGCGCGTGCCCGTAGACGAGCGCGTCCTGGGGATCGCGCACCCGCGACAGCTGCGCCTCGACCTCGTCGTGGGCGTCGCGGAAGAGCCCCGCGCGGGTGAGCGCCAGCGCGCACAGGAGCTCCTTCGGCAGCTCCTTCTCCAGCGTGGTGGGCCTCTGCGGAAACGCGGGCGGCGGCTTTCTGCCGAGCTCCTCGAGGCGCGCCTGGGACAACACGGCGTAGAAGCTCCCCGGGAAGGCGTCGATCACCGCTTCGTACTCCGGCGCCACCAGCTCGGGCTTCTCCCCGGCCAGCTGCGCGGCGCGGGTCGCCCAGTACTTCGCCTGTGGCACCAACGACGAGCGCGGGAAGCGGGCCTGTAGCATCCCAAGCGTGTCGCGCACCGCCGGATAGTCCTTCATCCGAAGCTGCGCGAGCGCCTTGAACCACAGCGCCTCGTCCAGCTTGCGCGAACGCGGCCGCTGGCGGGCGAACGCGTCGAAGGTCTTCACCGCGTCCGCGTAGCGGTCCTCCTGGAGGTCGATCCACGCGGCCAGGTACAGCCCGTCTTCGGTGACGCGCTCCTTGGGGTACTTCGTCGCCGCGGCGGCGAAGAGCTCGCGCGCCCGCTGGCGATCGTTCCGCCGCAGCGCGCGCCGGGCGCGGATCATCGCCACCTCGGCCGCGAGCGCGCGCGGTCCCTTCGTCGCGGCATCGAGGAACGGTTCGGCTTCCTGTTCGTGGCGCTGCGCCAGAAGCGCCAGCGCGTGCACCCGCGCCTGCCGCGCCCGGGCGGTGGCGCCGCGCGCCAGCTTCTCGCGGTCGATCGCCTCCAGCTCCGCCAGCGCGCGTTCGGGCGCGGCCGCGTTCACCAATGCCTCCGCGCGGGCCAACCGCTCCTCGAACGAGAAGCGGTAGCGCGGCTTTTGCGCCGACAAGATCGCCACGGCCTCTTCGCCGTACGGGTGCGCGGGGAACTTCACCGCGAGCAGCACCCAGTCCGCCCGCGCACCGTCGTGCTTCCCTACCGCCTCCCGCGCCCGGGCACGCTGGAAGTAGAGCTCCGGTGTGCCGAGCGCGGTGGTGGCCTCCTCGAGGAAAGGCAGCGCCGTGGCCGGCTGGCCCGCCCAAAGCCAGGATTCGCCCAGCCGCGCCACGGCCCGATTGCGCAGCGACGCCGGCGCCCGTGCCGCCACCTGCGCAAACGCCTTCGCCGCGTGGGCGTAGTCGCGCCGGTAGAAGGCGGCCTCCCCCAGGTAGTACCGGTGCCAGGGCTCGAGCGCATCAGGGACCGTCGCGTCTTCGAGGAGCGTCCACGCGCGCGCCGCGTCGCCGTCGGAGAGCGCGAGGTACGCCGCAAGCAGCGTCAACCGCGGCGCCGCCTCGCAGCCGGCCTTGAGGCAGGCGGCGAGCTCCGCGTCCGCCGTGGCGCGCGCATCGGGTGCGTGCAGGCGCACCGCTTCGAGCAGGCCGTCCGACTGTGCGTGGGCGGAGAGGGTGACGCCGAGGAGCCCGGCGAGGACGGGGAGATGCGGAGCGCGATGGAGCATTCGGGTTTCGGGACGGACGTACCAACCGCAAGTTCAGCCTGAACCATCCTCCGCGTCAGCCCTGCAATTTCCGCCGCGCGGCAGGGCGGCCGCGCCGGGAGCGACGCCGGGTGACGCTGCCGGCCGACATGTTGCGTCGTGGACACCGCATCTTCTACTGTGCGCCCCGCCTCCCCGGGCAGTGAGCGGGGAGGCAGGCCGGAAAGTTTCAGTTGAAGCGGCGACCGGGGGGGGAGCTGTGAAAGGGAGGGAGTGCCTATGAAGCCGTGCCCCACGGATCTTCCACAGACCATCAACCCGGAAGCCGGACCCAAGCGCGCGGGCGTGGAAAGCCACCGGAACCTCAACTGCTACCACTACGACAACTGCCTCGACGAGGCGGTCCGCAACGGTTGGCAGAGCTTCACCTGCGCGAAGTGCCCGCTGTACGCGCACACCGCGCCGCCGCAGCAGGGCATCGAGGCCTACGCCAACCAGCGCCGCAGCGTGATGTAGCCGGCGAAGGCTAGGCGGTCAGCCGCACCACGCCGCGGCGGATCAGATCCTTGAGCGTCTCCTCCACATCCAGCGGGGACGCCTCCACGCGGGCGATCACCTCGCGGGGCGGGAGCCGCTCCTCGCAGATGAGGCGCGCGGTCTCGAGCCAAGGCTTCGGGCCGACCTGCGTGTAGAGCGCGTAGAGCTCGGGCTCCACGTGGATTTGACGGGCGTGGACCAGAAGCCCCTCGCGCAGCTGTGCCTCGTTCTGGTTGAGCGTGGCGATCGCGTGGGCGATCAACGTGTCCAGCGGGTCGTGGAGGTTGGGGGTGGCGGGCACGGCCAGCCGGGTGAAGGTGCCCTCCGCGCCTTTGGAGGCCACGAATGCGTTGAAGGCGCGCTCGCCCTCGGCGATGTGGCGGCCGGCCTGGGCCATGGCGTGGATCGGCGTGCCGCCGCTCAACGCGATCCGGTAGGTGGCCCAGCTGTCCTTCGCCTCCAGCACGCCGGTGAGCGCCTGCCGGGAAAGCTGACGGAGCACCCACTGGGGCCCGAGCCTTCCGGGCGAGAGGTTCACCCCCGGGGCGGAGGCGATCGCCTCGGCGGCGGCGCGGCGTGGATCGAGCAGCGCGCGCACCTGGCCGGCCAGCGCGTCCAGCCGCGTGGCCTTGGAGAAGTAGGCCTGCGCCCCGGCGTCCAGCGCGCGCAGCGTCTCGCGGTAGTCGTCGTGGCAGGAGAGGAACGCGACCGGCAGCTCGCGCGTCTGGAAGTCGTCGCGCAACAGCCGCAGCAACCCCCAGCCGTCCATCCGCGGCATGTTGAGGTCCGCGACGACGATCTCGAACGGTTCTCTCCGCGCTCGCTCGTAGCCGGAGAAGCCGTCCTCTTCGGTGGCGACTTCGAAGCCGTGCTTCTGGAACAGGACGGAGAACATCCGGCACAAGGCCTCGTCGTCGTCCACGAGGAGGAGCCGGATGGGCGGATCCGAAGCGTTACCCGGCGGAGAAGGCGGGGAGGCGAATGCGGGTTGGGGGACGGCCGAAAGCGCCAGCTCGATGGGCACCTCCTCCTCTCCCTGGGCCACTTCCCCGACTTCGATCGGCAGCCCGGTGACCACCGGGATTTCGCCCGCCGGCGCCAGCGGGTACTCGCCCGTGGTGGCGCGCAGGTCGATCACCACGTCCCCCGGCGTGGCCCCGACCTCGCTGAAGCTCCACGGCGCACGCGGGGTGGTGACCATGGCCAGAAGCGCCTCCACCCCGTGCAGGCTCCGGTGCTCTGCCGACCCGAGAGTCCCGCGGACGAACAGCGCGCGGCCCTCGCGTTCGGTCTGGCCGTCGATGACCAGCTGGCCGGAACGCTTCATCCGGCGGATGTGCTCGACGAGCGCGGTGAGCTCGCGGGTGTCGCCGTTGCCGGAGACGGTGCCGGTTCGCCCGGGCAACTCCTGCATCAGCGCGCGCACCTGGCCCACGTGCTTCGGCGCGTAGAACGGCTTTTGCAGAAGCGCCACCACGCCCGTGCGGAGCTGGTCGAGGAAGCGCGCCTCCGAGGTGTCCTCGCAGAACAGCGAAAGCGGCGTGCCGGCGAAGGCCGCGTCCGGGGCGAGCGCCGCCAGCGCCTTCTCGAGGACGGGCCCGCGCACTTCCGAGTGGACGAGGATCAGATCCGGCGTGAGGGCGCGTGCGCCTTCGAGCGTCCGGGTGGGGTCGGCGATCGACCGGAGGAACACGCCGGCGCGGTTGAACGCCTCTCCCACCTCGCGCTTCGAGGCCGGGTCCGGATCGACATAGAGGATGGTGAGCGGGCGGGTCACGGCGGATTCAGGCGAAGCGGATCACCTGCCGGCGGAGGAGGTCGGCCACGCCCTGTTCGATGATGTCCTCGGGCGGCAGATCGAGGTGGGCGGCCAGCTCGTGGGTGGGGACCTTCTGTTCGCAGATCGCCCGGGCGATCCCGAGGTCGCGGTCGTTGGAGACGCGACGGTAGAGGCCGTAGAGATCGAGGTCGACGACGAGCGGCCCGCCCTGCCGGATCCGGCTGGAGACCGCGCGCGCCTCCAGCTCGTTGAGCGCGGCGCAGACGTGGTCGAGCACCCGGGTCAGGTCGTGCTCGAACCTCGCGGGCTCGTCGATCCGCGACGGTGCGAAGCGCCCCTGCGCCCCGTGGGAGACGAGCAACGCGCCCACCGCGTCCATTCCCGCAATCTCGCGCGCAGAGACGATCGCCTGCGCGGACACCGGCATGCCCTCGCGCACCTTGAACCGGTAGCTGCCCCAGTCGTCCTTCGCGTCCAGCACGCCCGACACGCGCTGCGCCGCGAGCGTCTGCAGAAACCAGCGCGGGCCCACCACGCCGAGATCGACGTCCATCGGCGCGCCCAAAAGCACGTCGGCATGGGCCTTCTGGCGCGGGTGCAGGGCCTGCAGGCACCGTTGGATCACCACGTCCGCGCGGCCGGTCTTAGGCAGGTAGTCCCACGCGCCGCTCTTCGCCGCGCGCAAGGTCTCGCGGTAGTCGTCGTGGGCGGAGAGGAAGATCACCGGCAGCTCCCGGGTGCGGAAGTCCGCGCGGAGCTCGCGCAGCATCCCCCAGCCGTCCAGGCGCGGCATGTTGAGGTCCGCCACCATCAGGTCGAAGTCGTGGGCGCGGGCCCGCTGCAGCCCGTCGCGGCCGTCCTCGGCGAGCTCCACATCGAAGCCGGCGCGGCTCAGCTGGGCCGGGAACAGCCGGCGCAGATCCGGATCGTCGTCGACCAGGATGAGGCGCATCCGCTGTTCGCCCCTGAGGTGGATCTGTTCCTCGATGGGGCGCGAGGGCGCAGTGGTGCGATCGGTCTGCTCGTAGGAGAGCCCGGGCTCGAAGCGCCACACGCCGTCGTCGAACGCGAGCATCTCCGCCACCGCGTCCAGCCCGCGGGCCGGCCCGAATTCGGCGCCGCGCAGCTCGCCCCGTTCGAACACCGCCCGGCCTTCGAAAGGCGTTCCCGGGTTGAGGCGCAGAACGCCTTCACGCGCCTCCCGGCGGTAGAAGCGCAAGAGGATCTGCACCATCGCCTCCGGCGTGGGCGCGCCGCGGAAGGGGCGGAGGCGGAGGGATTCGAGCAGCTCGCCGATGCGCCGGACGTGCCCGGTGGTGAGCGGCTTGTGGAACACGTCCACCGCTCCGGCGCGCAGGCAACGGACCAGCGTCCGCTCGCTCCGGTCCGCGGTGATGAACGCCACCGGCGTGGCCAATGTCTGTGGGAACGCCCGGAGCGCCCGGACGATCTCCGCGCCGTTGAGGATGGACATGGTGCGATCGACCAGCACCAGATCGGGTTGGAGTGCCACCGCGCGGGGGACCGCCTGGATCGCGTCCCGCACCGCCACCACCTCCATCCCGAGCTCCCCGAGCTGCTCTTCGAGCACACTTAGGACGATCGGATCGTCGTCGACGGCGAGCACACGGCCTGATTTCAAGGAACCCCCCAAAAGCGCGGAGTGGAATCGAGCGGTCCATTACTCCGCTGCGTAGATCACGACCATCCAGTATTTGTCCTTGCCGAAGCGCGGCGAGTCTCCCTTCACGGCGCCGATCCCCACCTGGGAGAACTTCGGGTCGGCGGTGGCCCGGGTTGCGTCGATCAGCGCGGGATCGTCCGCCACGAAGAAGTCCACCGACGCGCGCTTGACGTCCTCCAGCGCGTCGAAGATCTGCTGATGGAGCGTGTTGCCACCCGGAAGATCCGCGCGGGGCTCGCCCAGTTGGAGGGCTCTTCGCGCGTGCGCCGTAGCGAGGCGCTCGAGGACCGGGTTGCGCGAGAGCTTCGGCAGCTTCAGCGCGGCGCGCCGGGCGGCGATCGCCCGGTAGGCGTCCGCGAGCGGATCCTCCGAGACGTCCAGCGGGTCGACGAAGATCTCGGTCACCACCCAGATCAGCCCCGCATCGGTCTGCTCCGGCGCCACGCCGATCCCCACCCGCGACCAATGATCGTCCAGCAGGTTCCGTCGGTGCCCCGGGCTGTGCTCGATGCCGAAGTGCGCAGCCAGGGGCCCCGAGGCGCTCCCCAGGTTCTCGCCGGCCGCGCGGTACGGATAGCCCGCGGCCTTGAGGCGCTGCCCGACGCTGTCGCCGGCGGGGGAGACGTGGGCGAAGAAGTGCCCCCGGGCCATCTGTTCGCTGTATGCCTGCGCCACCGCGTCCAGCTTCTCGTCCGGCGCCAAAGGCTTTCTGCCGTGGGCTCTGCGGAGCGCGTTCATCCGCTCGAGGATCGCCGCGCGCGCGGAGGCGGCGTCCTTCGGTTCGGGACCGAGAGGGGAGGTGTCCTTCGGCGCGGCGGCGCCGACGGTGACGAAGAACAGCGCCGCCACCTGCGGACCCTTCGGTCCGCGCCCGAGCACCTCGACGGTGTAGCGGCCGATCCGCTGAAGCGGCACCGGGGCGCAGAAGCCGCTCTGGCCGCGGCGAGTGACCTGCGGCCGCTGCACCGAACCGTCGGGGAGGGTGACGGCGACGTCCGGCGATCCCAGCGGCGGAGTCAGCTCCCCGCACAGCGGACGCACCCCGGGCGGTGCGTCGAACCTCCGCGCGAACGGCTCGAGGAGCGCGCGCCGCTGCGCGAAGAGCAAGATCACCGCCGATCCGTCGTGTCCCAGGGCCGCGCCCACGCCGAGGTGCGAGGCCGGTTCGGAGGCCAGATCGCTCCGCTCCTCGAGCATCCGGATCGGCGCGGTGGCGGGAGCGCCTTTGACCACGAGGACCCGCGGGGAGGGATCGAACGCGCCCGCCTCCGAGAGCGCCGCGGTCATCCGCACCAGCTCGGCGGCGGCGTGCGCGTCCTCGTCGAGCGCCACCTGCGCCAGCGTCCGCGCCGCCCGGGAGAGCGCGTCGTCCAGCACCGGCGTGCGCCGGCCGGCGGCTTCGAACGCCAGCGCGACCCGGCGACGCGCGGCCTGCTCCAGCTCCGCGGGCGGGGTCGCCACCGTCGTGGCGGCGAGCGTGATGGCGATCAAGGGGACGGCGGAGATCATTTCGGTTCGATGGCGCGATAGACGAGCGCGGTCACCGCGCCTTCTCCGAGCCGGGCGTTGAGGCGGCCGAGGAGCGCCTCGGCCTGGTCCTCCAGCGCCGCCTGCCAGCGCACCGACTCGACCTCGACCTCGAGCACCGATCCGTTCCAGGCGATGGGTCGTGTGTGCCGGGCGGTGACCTCCCCCACCACGTCTGCCCAGATCGGACGCAGGGGGAGGGCCTTCCCGGATTCGCGGGAGAGCTTCGCGAGGACGGAGGGAAGGAGCGCGCGTGCTGGAGAGAACTCGCTGTGGGCCAAGGTCCGGCGAGGGTAGACCGCTTCGCGGCGACGGCAAATCACGACATCGACGCCCCGGGTGGAACGCCCGTGCCGCACCCCCGCGCGCCGCAAACCGAGAATTCGTCCCGTGTCGCCCGCGGCACACTGTCTGCTTTGCTTCGTGCGTCGGGATTCGAATCCCGATGCTGCAGTGCGGCATGAAAACAGTAGGGACGACGCCGAGTTACACCCACATTGCTTGACAATCAGGAGGGCGATCCGTTGAATGCCCGGCCCCTCAGTAACCCCACCACCCACATGGAGCTGCAAGAATGACTGCCTTCAAGCGTCTGGCGCTGCTCGCCGGGCTCGCTGGTGTGAGCGTCGTGCTCACTGCGTGCCCGG
>JADGHL010000075.1 GCA_019686135.1 Myxococcaceae bacterium
CAATGGACGCTTCTCGATCATCGACGTGATCGGGACGGGCGGGATGGGTCGTGTCTACAAAGCGATCCAGTCCCCGCTCGATCGGATCGTCGCGCTCAAGGTGCTCAACCCGTCCTACGGCCAGGGTGGGCGCGATCCGAACTTCCAGCGGCGCTTCTTTCTCGAGGCGTCGCTCACCGCGAAGCTGCGCTCGCCCAACACCATCACCGTCCACGACTACGGCAAGACGGACGACGGGATCTTCTACATCGCCATGGAGTACGTGGAGGGGCAAACCCTCGCGCAGGTGCTCTCCGCCAACGGTCCTTTGCCGTGGATCCGCGTGCTCCACATCGGCCAGCAGATCTGCCGGTCGCTCCGCGAAGCGCACAAGGCGGGGATCATCCACCGCGACCTCAAGCCCGCAAACGTGATGCTCCTGAGCGAGGAGGCCGACCAGGACCTCGTGAAGGTGCTCGACTTCGGGCTGGTCAAGCTGGTGGGCACCGACGAGCCGGAGATCACCCAGGCGGGGATGATGCTCGGCTCGCCGCTGTACATGGCGCCGGAGCAGGCCCGGCACATCGCCGACGCGCGCAGCGACATCTATTCGCTCGGGGTGCTGATGTACCAGGCGCTGATGGGCCGTCCGCCCTTCATGGCGAAGGAGTCGGTGGATGCCATCGTCAAGCACCTCAGCCAGAAACCACCGCGCTTCGCGGAGGTGCGGCCGGATCTCGCCGTGCCCGCGGAGATCGAAGCGGTGGTGATGAAGTGCCTCGAGAAGGATCCCGACCGCCGCTACCAGTCAATGGACGAGCTCCTGGAGGGGATGCGCGCGGCGGCGTCCTCTCAGGGCGTGAGCGGGCTGTTCGGCGATCCGCGGGGCATCACCACCGGCGTGCGCCCGGCGTTGACCGCGCCGCAATCGGCCGCCGCCGCCAGCCCATTGCCGCCGCCGCTCCCGACGCCCCCGCCCGGCGATGGGGACGCCGCCCGGACGCGCGCGGAGCGTTCGGCGCCGTCGCCGCGCGTCGGCTCCGGCGTCACACCCGCTCCCGCCGAACAGTCGCTGGCGCTCGATCTGGTCGAGGAGGTCCCGCGCCCGGGGAGGAAGTACCTCTTGGCCGCGGCGTTCGCCGGGTCGATCGTCGTGGGCGCGTCGATCGTCCTCGTGCTCAACCGGCCTTCGACGCCAACGCAGGCGAGGCTCGCGCCGCCGCCTCCGCCGCTGGCCGCACCGCCCGAACGCGCAGTCGAACCGCCGCCTCCGGCGCCTACGCCGGCACCCGAGCCCGTGCGGTTCCGCGTGGTGACCGAGCCCGCCGGCGCGCGCGTGATGATGGGCGATCGTCCCCTGGGCACGGCCCCGGTGGAGTTCGAGATCCCCGCCGGCGAGAACGGCATCGCCGAGGCGACGCTGAGCCTGTCGCTGGACGGCTACGTGCCGCTCACGCTCACCGCGCGCGGCGCGGGGCCCACGGTCACCGTGAACCAGAAGCTGGTGCGCAAGCGCACGTCCGTGGGCGGGCGGAAAGCGCGCGAAACGAAGAGCACCGACGACGGCTACAAGGACGATCCGTACTGATGCGCCAGAGGACACGATCCATGGGCGGGTGGTTCGAGGCGACAGGTGTATGGGGCGGGCGCCGGTGGGCCACGACCCGGCCATGCGCGTTCCGTCTCCGCGGCGGCCTCGGCGTCGTCGCGCTGGGGGCGTGTCTGCTCGCCAGTGGCCCGGCGTTCGCGGATGCGCGGCTCGAAGCGCGCCGGCACTTCCGCGCGGGGATGTCGCTCATCGGCAAGGGCGACTACGAAGCGGGGATCCGCGAGCTCAAGGCCGCGTACTCGACCAAGCCCCACCCCAACGTGCTCTTCAACATCGCGCACGCGTACGAAGACTGGGGCCACCTCACGGACGCGATCGACTGGTACCAGCGCTACCTGGCGTTCGATCCGCCGGACGCCGCCGCGGTGCAGGAGGCGATCGCCCGGCTCGAGGCGAAGTTGATCGCCGCCGCGCCGCCTTCGCCTCCGCAGCCACCGCCCGAATCTCCCGCGCCATCGGCGGGCACCCCGGCGCCGGCGCTCGATCCGGAATCCCTCCAGCGGCTCACCACGCTCACCGAGCGCCTGGAGGCAGCGGTCGCGAAAGCGGAGTCGCTCACCTCGCGGCGCGAAACCGCTTCGGTCGTGCCGTCGCCTTCGTCTCAGCAGGCTACGGCCAATGAAGACGTGGCGCTCGACGAGGACGCCGCGGACGCGCCGCCCTACGAAGAGGTGCTGGTCACCGCGTCGCGCCGCACGCAGTCCACGCTGGAGGCGCCGTATGCCACGACGGTCATCACCGGCGAGGAGATCCGCCTGAGCGGCGTGACGTCTCTGGTGGAGCTGCTCCGCCGCGTGCCGGGTGCGGAGGTGATGCAGCTCGGCATCGGCAGCGCAAACGTGTCCTTCCGCGGCTTCAACCAGCGCCTCGCCAACAAGGTGCTGGTGCTGATCGACGGCCGCACCGAGTACCAGGACTTCCTCGGGCTGACGCTGTGGAGCGCGCTGCCGGTGGGCCTCGACGAGATCGACCGGATCGAAGTCATCCGCGGGCCCGGGTCGGCGCTGTACGGCGCGAACGCGATGCTCGGGGTAATCAACATCATCACCCGCCCGCCCGGCACCGGCCCGCGCGGCGAGTTCAACGCTACCGCCGGCATGGGCAACCGCGCCTCCGGCAGCTTCCTCGCCTCCGGCGGCCAGAACCGGCTCCGCTACCGCGCCTCGGTCGCCTACGACCAGGGCGACAAATGGTCGCGCGACTTCGCGGACGATCGTCCCGACGTCCAGTCCACCTTCCCCGAGTCGTCGCTGGGCCTGCGCGGCGTGCGCGGCAACTTCACCGCCACCTGGCAGTTCTCGCGCGAGCTGCAGCTCGGCGCGTCCGCGGGCGTGAACCGCCTGTACACCGAGGTCTACCCGCTGGGCCTTCTGCGCAACTACGCGTTCGACGGGCTCACCGCCTACGCGAAGAGCGACCTTCGCGCCGGGCCGGTGAAGCTGAAGTTCTTCTGGAACCACCTCGCCACTACCGCCGGGCCACAGTACGAGCCGCGCGGCGAACCGTCGCTGCTCACCCACGTCCAGTCGAACGTCTTCGATCTCGAGGCGCTCTTCAGCCAGGAGCTGGAACTGTTGGGCCCGCATCAGCTCATCATCGGCGCGAGCGGTCGCCTCAAGCACGTCGTCTGGGACTACTTGGACGGCACGCACCAGGAGCTCCACGCGGCGGCGTTCGTCCAGGACGAGTGGCGGATCCTCGATCCGCTGCGGGTGGTCGCCTCATGGCGGATCGACCGGCACCCGTTGCTCGACTCCGGCAAGCCCGGCTTCGCGCAGTCCCCGCGCGTCTCCGCCGTCTACATCCCCTTCGAAGGCCATGCGCTGCGCGCCTCGTTCGCCACCGCCTTCCGCGAGCCGACCTACCTCGAGAGCTACACCGCGGTGCGGATCCCCATCCCCGGCGTCAACGCCGCCTCGGCGCTCACCGTGGGGAACACCGAGCTGCGGCCCGAACGGTTGATCGCGTATGAGCTCGGCTACCGCGGCGAGCGCGTGTCCTGGGGCCTCGAGTGGGATCTCGCCCTCTACCAGAACGAGGTGAAGGACCTGATCGTCCTCTCCAACCTCCAGCCGCTGCCGGCGGACCAGGCGTATGACCCGGTGAGCGACACATACCTGTTGGGCCGCTCCCGGTTCGCCAACGAGCAGGGCCTCTACACCGCGCGCGGGGTCGAGCTGGGCGTGCGGTACTCGCCGGTGGATCGCGTCGACGTGCGCGCCTCCACCGCGGTGCAGCGCGTGACCGCGAGCGGCCTGCCCGAGGGCACCGCCTGCGCGCCGTGCACGCAGGCGCCGACGTACAAGATCCAGGCGGGCGCGTCGTGGCGCAGCCCCGCCCACTTCGACTTCTCGGTGGATGCCGCGTACACCTCCTCCACGACGTGGATCGAACGCGAGCCGGCGGCCACGGATCCGACGCGGATCGAGAACGTCTCCAACCCGCTTCCGGCGTACACCGTGCTCAACGCGCGCGTCGGCTACCGGCTGAACGAGAACGTGGAGTTCGCGGTGGCGGGGACGCATCTGCTCGATGGGCACCGGGAGCATCCGTTCGGGAACCTCATCGAACGGCGGGTCTTTGCGAGCGTGAGGGTGACGCCGTGAGGGTTTGTGGTCCGGGAGAGCGTTTGCGTGGGTGGTGGGTCTGCCGTCTGCCGTCTACCGTCTGCGGCAGGCGGGTGGGCGATTGGGGCGGTGGCGCGGGATTCGGGGCGCCGTTCTTTCCAGTGCTGGCGTGGGTGCTCGCAGTGACCCTCGCTTGCGATCCCGTGCCGGTGGTTCCTTCAGCGGACGAGCGGCAGAACTCTGAAGCGGCTCGGATCGAAGGTGACGTGGTCTTCTCGGGGACGGCGCGCGGGAATGTGGTGCTGTTCCTGTTCGACGCGGCCCGGCCTCCTCCTCCGGAGGGGACGGGGCGCCCGCTCTCGTTCGCGTTCATTCCGGGCGAGAAGCTGTTCAGCGCGGCGATGGACGATGGCTCGGACGCCGGCCCCTTCACCGCGCACTACGCGTTCAGCCTGGTACCCGAGGGGAAGTACCTCATCCGCGGCTTCCTCGATCGCGATGGGTGCCTGCCCCAGGTGGGCTGCCGCGATCCAGACTTCATCCCCTGGTACGGCGTCACCGGCGAACCGAGCGCCGGAGATGTCGGCGGCGGCGCCGTCGATCCGCTCACGCGCGAACCCCGGGTGATTGAAATCGCTCGCGGCGAGGATGGACGGCTCCGCGCCGCGACGGACGTGCAGGTGAGCTTCCTCGAGGACGCCTCCACCACGATCCCGGTGGACCGCCCGGCGTTCCGCGTGAACGGCGAACGGGCGCTGGATCTGTCGCAGCCGGCGAGCTTCTTCGAGCTGGTCCCGGCGGTGATCGTGGAACGCTCCATCACCGCCACGGCGTTCCTCGCGCAGTGGGTGGACGACGACCACGACGGCGTGCCCGACGACGCGGACCACGACGGCGTCCCGGAGTTCTGGCCGAAGGTCTTCGTCCGCAAGCTGGCGGATGGGCCGGTGCCGCTGCTCGATGAGAACGATCTGGATCACGACGGGGTGATCGACCCGACCGGCGTGGACTATCCGCACGCGGATGGCACGTCCGACGGGCTGCCGGATCAGGTGGTGCTCGCGGCGGGCCTCGTGCCGGACGCGATCGCCCTCGCGCTCACCAACATGGACGGGACGCCGAAGATGACGCCGGTGCCGGTGCCGAAGCTCGATCTCGTCGTCCGCCCGCTCGCGCTCGACGCGCGCGATCCGTCCGCCCCGGTGCCGCTGGCCAGCGTCCCGCCCGGGCGCTACGCGATCGTCGTGGTCCAGCTCACCGGGCAGACCTGGCGCGTCCCAAACGAGCTGCAGCCCGGCTTTGCCGGCTCCGCCGGACTGCCCGCGGTCGAGAGCCAGGCGTTCTTCCTCGAGGTGAAGCCTTAGAGGTTGGGCAGGGGCGACGTGGCCTCGCCGAACGCCTGGGTCGGCACGCCCACCGCGTTGAGCATGGAGATGAACAGCTGCCCCACCGAGGGGTTGTTCGTGTACTTCACGTGCCGCCCGGTGGCGATCGCCCCGCCCGCGGATCCGCCGAGGATGATGGGCAGGTTGGTGTGGCGGTGCGCGTTGCCGTCCTCGATCTCGCTCGAGAAGAAGATGAGCGAGTTGTCCAGCGCGGTCCCGTCCGGCTCTTTGATCGCATCCAGCTTGCCGAACAGGTACGCGAGCTGCTCGATCTCCCATTGATCGATCTTCTGCAGCGCCGCGAAGTTGGCTGGGTCGTTCTGGTGGTGCGAGTAGGTGTGGTGGCCGTCGGTCAGCCCGAGGAAGTCGTAGACCCGGTTGGAGCCGGCGTTGCCCAGCATGAAGGTGGCCACGCGGGTCTGGTCGCACTGGAACGCCAGCGCCAGCATGTCCAGCATCGCCCGGGTCTTCTCCCGGATGTCCGTGGGCGCACCGGGGGCGTTGCCCGGCGTGCACTGCGGGCCCTCATCGATTGCCTGGATCCGCAGCTCCAGCTCGCGCACCGACGTCAGGTACTCGTCCATCTTCTTCCTGTCGGTGGCGCCCAGCTTCTTGTCGAGCGCCTGCGCGTCTTCGCGGACGAAGTCGATGATCGACTGCTTGTATTTCTTGCGCTTCGCGATCTGCGCCGCGGTGTCGATGCCACTCTCGGCGCCGAAGAGGCGGTCGAAGACCAGCGCGGGGTTGGTCTCCTTGGGCATCGGAGTCTGGGGGCCGGTCCAGGAGATGTTCCTCGCGTAGGCGCAGGAGTAGCCGGAGTCACAGTTGCCGGTGGTCCCGCCGCCGTCGGTACCCAGCTCCAGGGATGGGAAGCGCGTGTACGCGCGCAGCTGGTTGGCGGCCACCTGGTCCATGGAGATGCCGTTGCGGATGTCGGTGCCTTCGGTCTTGAACGGGTGCGCGTTGGTGAGGAAGGCGCCGGTCCCAGAAGCGTGATCGCCCGGTCCATCCGGCCGCGCCGGCAGGTTCGCCAGCCCGGTGAGGACGTTGAACTTCGCCTTGTACGGCCCCAGCGGGGTCAGCGTCTTCGAGAGCGTGTAGGAGGACCCGGTGCTCGACGGCGTGAAGTCCGCCATGTGGATCCCACACGGCACGTAGAACGCCACGATCCGCCGCGGCGGCGGCGCGCCCATCGCCTGCGCGCGGGAGATCGACGGCAGCATCTGCTCGAGCAGCGGCAGCGCCATCACCGCGCCGGCGCCGCGCAGCAGGGTCCGACGGGAGATCTCCCACTTCTTCATGGATTGCCTCCAATGGCGAGGGCCTCACCGCGCCGCTGGGTGAACGGCTCGCTTTCGGTGATGACGTGGATGAGGTCGCGGAAGGTGCCCCCGCGCGCGTCGAAGTCCGCGGCGATCTTCTGGATCGCGCACAGGTCCTTCGGGCTGTCCCCGCGCCCCAGCGCGTACACCAGCATGTTCTTCGCCACGCACGCGGAGAGGTGCGGATCCGACTTGAGGATCTGCGCCAGCTCGCCCGGGCCGCTGAAGGTCTCGCCGTCGGGCAGGGTGCCGGTCGCGTCGACCGGGTAGTCACCGTCCATCGTCCGGTAGCGGCCGACGGCGTCGTAGTTCTCGAAGCCGAAGCCGATCGGATCCATCAGCGCGTGGCAGCCGGCGCAGCTGGGGTTGCTGCGGTGCTCCTCCAGCTTCTCGCGCAGCGTGCCGGTGAGCACGTCGGTGTTGACGGTGTTGTTCACGCCGGGCGGCGGCGGAGGCGGCTCCTTGCACAGCAGCTTCTCGAGCACCCACTTCCCGCGCTTCACGGGGGATGTGCGGTTGGGGTGCGAGGTGATGGCGAGGAACGACGCCTGGCGGAGCAGCCCGCCGCGGTGCGACGATGGGTCCAGCGTGACGCGCGTCATCGTCTGCGAGCCGACCTGGGGCAGCCCGTAGTGCGCGGCGAGCCGGTCGCTGAGATAGGTGAAGTTCGCGTCGAGCATGTCGCGCACGGGGCGCTCGGTCTCGAGGAACTCCTTGAAGAAGAGGTTCGTCTCCGCCTGAATATCGGTTTTGAGCGCGTCCTCGAAGCCGGGGAAGAGGGTCTTGTTGGGCTCGACCGTCTCCACGGCGCGGGTCGCCAGCCACTGCCCGGCGAAGTTGTCGACGAGCGCCTGCGCCTTCGGGTCGGCGAGCATCCGGTCCACCTGCGCAGCGAGCGTCGCCGGATCGTGCAGGGCGTCCTGGTCCGCCAGGTCGAGGAGCTCGTCGTCCGGCATCGAGCTCCACAGGAAGTAGGACAGTCGCGAGGCCAGCTCGTAGTCGTTGAGCCGGTGCGGCGTCTCACTCTGCGGGTCGGGATCGGTCTCCACCCGGTAGATGAAGTGCGGCGAGAGCAGCACCGCCTCGAGCGCCAGCTTCATCCCGACGTCGAACCCATCGCCGCTGTCGTGGGCCAAGGTGAGGAAGGACATCAGCCGGTCGATCTCGGCGTCGGTCGCCGGGCGACGCCAGGCGCGGCGGGTGAACCGCGTGAGGATCTGCCGTGCGCACGCCGCCTCGCCGATCTCCGCCGGATCGCAGACGCGCACCTTCGCGTCCGGACCGGCGGAGCTGCCTGGCGCGCTCACCTCGAACCAGTCGACCAGTAGGTTGCGATCGCGCTCTGCGGGGTCGGCGTTGTCCGGGTCGTTAGTAGTCGTTGGTGAAGGCCACCTCGACCTTATGGGCTCCCGCGGTGACCGCTCGCGAGGCGGAGTAGATCTGCGGCGCATCGGAGGTGGCGGTCACGTCGAACGACGCGATGACCGCGTTGTCCAGCAGCAGATCCATCTTCACCGGCTCGGAGCCCGCCTGCTTTCCCCAGGCGCGGACCTTGAAGGTGTACGTGCCGTCGGCGACGAAGGTGATGGACGCATACGCGGATCCGTTGGAGTAGAGGTTCCACGCGTTGCCCGACGCCGAACCGGTGGTCGTCGTGGCGGTCTCGGCCTCGATGCGGGTCTGCTGGCCCGGCTTGAAGTCGCGCGTCCAGGCGGCTTCAACCAGCTTCTCCGCGGCCGCCTCGTACTTCTCCATCAGCAGCGGCGCGAGCGAGAGGACGTCCGCGTTGTTGTCGAAGCCGTAACCGTGATCGTCCGCGGGGAAGTCCTTCGCCGGCGCGGTCGTGTCGCCGAACAGATCGCGGACGGTGTTGTTGTATTCGGCGCGGTTGAGGCGGTGCAGCGTGACGCGGCCGGGGTCGATGACCACGTTGGCGCAGGCGTCGATCTCCTCCTCACCCGGGCTGCCGACGTCTCCGGGGCCGGAGATCGGCGCGGACCCGGTGGTCTGCGTCAGGTCGGACTCGCCGAAGCAACCGGTGAGTGTCAGGGCGAATGCAGCGGCGGCGGCGCAGTGCCGAATGGGGAGCCGGGGCATGCCCGCGCGTCGAGCACGCCGCGCACCAGCCCCGGGGCACGAAAATCTCCAGTGAAGACGTGGGATTGTCCTGTCGCTTGGGACCAACGATGGCACGCGGACAGTCCGCCTGTGGGCGCAGCCCCACACCAGCGGCTGACGCGCACGTGCAGGTCCACGATCAGCATCGGGCGGCCGTATCGGTCCGGCCCTCCATGTCGCTCGTCGCGCGACGGAATGTCCGCGCGCCCGCGACGATCCGACACGACAAGCCGCAGCCACGGCCGCACCCGCCGCATCCACACGAATCGGCTGATCCGGTTCACCGGCCCGGCCGGAGTGCACGTGCACGCGGATGACTGCGCGAATCGCTTGCGCGCACGCGCAACTCCCGGATCAGCTCGAAGCGGCACGTCGACCGGGCCCGCCTCCGCTCCGCGGCGTTTCATCACCGGGACAACACAGGCCACGCTCGGGACGATCCGACGCAACGTGCGCATCCATCCCGGCACGACCGCGTGGATCGCACAGCTCCGGTGGACTCGCTCACGGACGCGGAACGCGCGACGACTTCCGCGCCAGGGTCTGCGCTATGGCTTCGACGAAGCGACCGCTGCGGTCTTGAGCCGCTTGCGCACGCTCACCAGCCCGCGCACCAGGAACAGCGCCGCGAGGATCGCCGTGTAGATGAGCGGCTCGGTGAGATCCTTCTTCACCCGCAGGATGAAGTGGATCGACGCGAAGATCCCCGCCGCGTATGCCAGCCGGTGCAGGCGCTTCCACTTCCGGTACCCGAGCCGCTTCACCGACTCGTTCGTCGACGTCAGCGCGAGCGGCACCAGCGACACGAACGCGAGGAAGCCCACCAAGATGAACGGGCGCTTCGCGAAGTCCTCGACGATCGCCGCGAAGTCGAACGTCTGGTCGATCCCGACGTACGTCGAGACGTGCGCGGTCGCATACCCGAACGCGAACAGCCCGAGCATTCGCCGGATCCGCGCCGGCCAAGCCCACCGGAAGAGGACGTTCAGCGGCGTGCACGCGAGCGAGGCGATCAGGAACACCAGCGCCAACAGGCCGAAGCGATTGAGCATCGCCGCGATCGGATCCGCGGCGAGCGTCCCCGTCGCTGCCTCCGTAGCGATGACCACACCGGGCACGATCCCTCCGACGAGGATCCCCGGCTTCAACCATGGAAGCGGCTTCGCCATCGCGCGCCCGGGTCAGAAGAACTTCTTCAGGTCCATGCCCCGATACAGGTGCGCCACCTGGTCGGCGTACCCGTTGAACAGGAGCGTGGGGCGGCGGCCCCACTCCCCCACCCGGCGCTCGGTGGCCTGGCTCCAGCGCGGATGATCCACGTTCGGGTTCACGTTGGCGTAGAAGCCGTACTCGTCCGGCGCCGCCTCGTTCCAGGTCGTCCTCGGCTGGTCAGCGACCAGACGGATCCGGACGATCGACTTGATGC
Organism: Myxococcaceae bacterium; assembly: GCA_019686135.1. Taxonomy (GTDB): domain Bacteria; phylum Myxococcota; class Myxococcia; order Myxococcales; family Myxococcaceae; genus JADGHL01. Next base: position 10,407 of record JADGHL010000075.1, read on the forward strand.
CTTTGAAGCCGTACTTCCACGGCACGACCAGCCGGAGCGGCGCGCCGTTCTGATTCGGCAGCACGCGTCCGTAGAGCCCCACCGCGATCAGCGTGAGCGGGTGCATCGCCTCGTCGATCCGCAGGCCCTCCACGTATGGCCAGTCCAGCACGCGGCGCTTCTGGCCCGGCAGCTGCTCCGGATCGAACAGCGTCTCGAACGCGACGTACTTCGCGTTGGACGTCGGCTCGAAGCGCTGAAGGAGCTTCGAGAGCGGAAAGCCGAGCCACGGGACGACCAGCGACCACGCCTCCACGCAGCGCATCCGGTAGATGCGCTCCTCGAGCGGAAACGACCGGAGCAGATCCTCGATGCCGATGACGCCCGGCTTGTGGACTTCGCCTTCGATCGCCACGGTCCACGGGCGGGTGCGGAGCGATCCGCCGTTCCGCGCGGGGTCGCCCTTGTCGAGGCCGAGCTCGTAGAAGTTGTTGTAGGTGGTGATGTCCTCGAAGGAGCTCTTCTTTTCGCCGTCCGCGTAGTCGGTCGAGCGCGCCACGGTCAGCACACCCGGTGCGGCGCCGACGCCACCGTCGGCTTCCGGCGCCGATGCGATCGGCGCGGCCTTCCCGGGCGGCGCGGGCTGCCTCCGCCCGGTCAGCGCGAGCAGCCCGCCCGCCACGGCGGACGCCGTCCCCACGAACAACGCACCGTTCTTGATGATCTCCCGCCGGCGCAGGTACAGCCGCTCGGGGGTGATCTCCGAGGATTTCGGATTTCCCGTGGCCATCACCGGAAGTGTACGGCCACGGCGCGAAGCGGTTACACCGACACCCGCTACTTCCGCGGCGTGTTGAACTCCCTGAGGATCTTCTCCGCGGTCACGAAGCGCGGCTTGATGTCCACCGGCACGCGGTCGAGCTTCTTGAGCACCTTCGCCACCTCCGGCCGGACCACGCCCAGCTTGTCGAGCGCCGCCTGAGCGCCGGCGCGGTTGCCCTCCGCCTCCCAGGTGAGCAGGTCGTGGGCGAGATCCGTCATCGCCTGGCGGATCTTCTTCGGCTCGATCGCGAAGGTGCCGTTGGGCTTCACGACGACCGCGCCCTTGTCGAGCAGGTAGTTGAGCTGCAGCGCGGTGCCCTTACCGTGCGCTTCGGACGTGCCGAAGCGGATCGACCGGAAGCAGGACGCGAGGTACGTGACGTACATCGTCCGCTCGAACTTCTTGTCCAGCACGCCCTTGTCGGTGAGCTGCGCGAGCGCCCACATCCCGGTGACGTCGGCCTTGGCCTCTTCGATCGCCGAGTATGTGTCCTGGAACGCCTGCCGCACGGTCGTCTGCTGGCCGTTGACGGTGATGTTGTGCGGCCCGAGCCCGTGCATCAGCTCGTGCATGAGGATGTAGGTGAAGAAGGCGTCGAAGTCGACGTCGCGGCTGTCCGCGGACGAGAGCGCGATCTTCGAGATCGGGATCAGCACCTTCTGGAACTTGGCCTGCTGCACGTTGCGCAGCATGACGCGCTTGGTGCCCATCTCCTTCGCGATCCGCTCGTCGTTGGGGAGGTTGTACGCCGCAGTCTGTACGCCGCGGTTGCCGTCGCCCGAGGAGTAGATGCTGTTCACCACGCGGATCGGCGCCAGCGCCCCCAGCTTCGGGTTGCGGTACTTCGGATCGATGGGGAGGTTGTTCTCCAGCTCCTGCAGCTCGGCGGAGAGGCGCTGCAGCTTCGCGGTCTCCGCGTCGTCGCGCAGCGTGATGAAGGACTCGAACGCCGCCTTCTGGTTGAACCACTCGTCCTCGTACACCTCGTAGGGCCCGATCGTCGGCTCGATCGACGCGTCCAGCTGCATCCACGCCACGTCGGACGCGTAGTAGTCGTTGGTGAGGAACGCAGCCGCGCGCGCCTCGAGGAACTTCTTCAGCGTCGGCTGCACGGTGAGCTGCGCCGCCTCGCGCAGAAGCTGCGCGGCGTGGGCCAGCTCGCCCTGGTACTCGACGCTGTAGGGGACGATCACGAACTTCCCGTTCTCGTCCTTGCGGATGGTGGTGAAGAAGCCGGTAGCGGCGGCCTTCTGCTCCGGCTTGAGCGTGGCCACCCAGCGCTCCACCTCGGCCTTGCTGTCGGCGGTGAAGAAGTTGGCCTGCTCCGGCTTCGGCGGCGCGCCGGGGATGAGCGGGCGGTTGTGGTCGAGCCGATCCCAGGGGCCCTTGTTGAGCAGAAACGCCTCGAGCCGCACCTTGCCCAGAGCGGAGGTGTCCCCGAGCAGATCGAGCAGCATCGCCTCGTTCCCCGCCCACACCTGGCGCAGGAAGAGCGGGTCCATCAGCTTCGCCGCTTCGATGATCTTCGCCAGCGCGTGCCGCTCGTTCTCCGGAAGCTTCGAGACGTCGGCGACCAGGTCCACCGGCGCCATCTGCGCGTTGATTTTCTTCAGCTCGGCGGCGGACGGATACGTCAGCGGCACCTGCTGCTGGGCGCCCTCAGCAGCTTGGGCGGCGGACTTCGAAATGGGCGCGACGAACGCGAACGTCGCCAGCGCCGTCACCAGGGAACGGAGCAGGATTTTCATGGCGACGGCTTATAGCGCAACGATCAACCGGCACACGCCGGATCGAGCAGCTCGGGGCGGTACTCGAAGTGCATCGTGTCGTAGTGGTACCAGCGCCCGCCCCAGATGAAGCCCTCCGCCTCGAACGCGTCCACCAGCGCCTGCGGGATGCCGTTCTGCCACTTCGGCGGACCGGGCTCCTTCTGCCATTCCCAGTAGTGCGAGCGCTTGACGTTGATGTCCAGGGACACGCCGAACGAATGCGGGGAGAGGCGATCGCTGTTGGCCACGGTGCGCCAGTTGAACGTGCCGCCGAGCGCCTCGAGGTAGGGCTTGATCGAGGGGTCCTTGACCATCAGCGCGCCGAGCCGCCGGGAGAGCCGCTCGAATGCGGGCTTTACGCGGGCGTGCACCGGGAGGCGCTGGCCGTTGATCGTCACCGGGACCAGCTGGCGCTCCACCTCGCGCGCCTCGTGGCCGTACACGGCGCGGAACAGCGGGTCGAAGCGGATCCGCCCCGGATCCTCGCCCGGGCGCGTGACCGGCTTCACCGGCCCGGTGCGGTAGGGGATGGAGAACATCTCGCGCAGGTCGTCCCACGGGTAGATGGCGCCGTCCGGCAGCTCGGCGAACCAGCGGCCGTCCCGAAGCACGGGTTTCACACCGTAGTGGCGCTGAAGGCAGACGAGCTGCCGGGGCGGTTCGGAGCTCTGCGCGGCGGCAGGGGCGGTCAGGGCGAGGGTGCTCATCACGGTCCACAGACGCCGGCGATTCATGGATGCGGACGTCCTCTCGCGTGAGGAACGCCCGGGCGCCGGATCTATTCGCGGAGCGCACCGGGCGCCCGGTCAGTGGGGCGGCGGGAGCACGAATATCAGCACGTCCCAGGCCGCGTGGCTGACCAGCGCCGGGACGAGGCTTGAGCGCCACTGGGTGAGCAGCCCCCAGGTGAACGAGGTGGGTAGCGCGGCAAGCGCCAGCAGCGGCTCGCCGAACGAAAGCAGCAACAGCGCGCTGGCAAGGGACATGATCGCCAGCGAGACCCAGCGACTGAACGCGTGGCGCAGCTGGTGGAGGAGGACGCCGCGCCAGAACAGCTCCTCGGCCGGCGCGATGATCAACGCGAGCGCGACCGCAGAGAACAGCGAGGGTTCTCCGTACGCGCGGAAGAGCCGGTGGGAGGCGTCGCACAGAGCGTGCGCAGACGGGATGGCGCAGATCGCCCAGAGCGCCGCGCGCGCGCCGATGAATAGGAGAAGCGCAGAGGCCAGGCCATAGAGCAGATCGCGCAGGCGTGGGCGGAGGAGCTCGGCCAGGTGCTGGCTGCGCAGAGAGAGCGCGCACAGCCCGAGCCAGACGAGGGCGAACACAGAGGCGAACCCGAAGAATTCAGGGACCGGGACATGCACCAGCGCGGTCCAGCCGACAGCCAGCGCGGAGGTGATCGCGATCAGCCGTTTGGCCGAGGGCGCGTGGACATGGTGCGCATAGTCCCCGTGCAACCCGCCCCGCCGGTTCGTCATGGCGACGGAACGTACTCGTGCACGCATGACCAGGGAACCGGGAGTGCAGCGGGGACATGCAGGCGGCGATCCGAGCAACCACGCACCGCGCACAGCCACCCGGGCGACGATGGCGGCGAAACATGACCACTGCGGCGACGCTGTGAGGGAGACCCGCAGCATCCCGCTTCGCCGGCTCGCGCCTTACCCGAACCGTTCCCCGCCGCGATGAGCGCAATGCATGACCACGGCGGCGACGCCGTAAGACCCGCGACCTCCCGCTTCGCCGGCTCGCGCCTTGCCCGACCGTTTCGCGCGGCAGTGATGGCGATGCATGACCACTGCGGCGACGCTGCGAGTGAGACGCGCGGCCTCCGGTCCGCCGGCTCGCGCCTCGCCCGACCGTTCCGGGCCAGGTGCGGCGACGCACGAACACAACGGCGACGCTGCGAGTGAGACGCGCGGCCTTCGGTCCGCCGGCTCGCGCCTCGCCTGACCGGTCCGGGCCAGATGCGGCGACGCACGAACACTGCGGCGACGCTGCGAGGGTCCGTCTGCGACGAGGGCGGGGGCGCCGCTCCGCAGCGAAGTCGCCGTAGTGAACCCTGGCCTGCGGTGCCGGCAGCACGACGCCCGGGGAAGGCGCCCTCGCCTGGGGCACCGACTTCATGGAGAGCCGCGCGCCACTTCCAGAATGGAAGTTCCCCATTCATCGCATCCGCGCGCAGTGACGAATCCGGCTGAGCGCGCGAGGCCGAGGCGTCAGGCAGAGCGCCCCTCGAATGCGCCGGCGGCGACCTCGGCGACGAACGCCAGCCCCACCTGTCCCCCCGTCCATCCCTGTGCCGGCTGGCGCGCCTTCAGACTGCGCTTCTCTCGAGGTCACTGCCCGGACGCGGAGCGCGCCGGTGCCGGGGGCGGTTGGCCGGTGTCCTCCTCATCGGCGCCCGCCGGCGTCGTGTCGAGCCCGAGCGCTCGGCGCAGCGCCCGATTCGCGGGATCGTCGGGATCGAGCGTCTCGTTCGACGCCGGCGCCGGCTCCTCGGTGAACGCGGACGGCAGCAGGCTGAACGGCAGCACCTTCGCCAGCGCGATCAACAGCAGCACCCCACCCGGCGCAGCGAAGATCGCCAGCGCAGGGATGGCCTTGGCCACGTCGATGAGCTGGGCGCGCATCCGGGCGTGCTCCTCGCGGGTGAGCTTCTGGCCACGGGCGAGGCGCCCCAGGAGCACCGAGAGCTCGCCGGTCTCGCGGATCTCCTGCATGAGGCGGTGGAAGTTCTTCTCGGCCGCCGCCTGCACCGCGCTCACCATCTCCTCGCCCATCACCCCGGCCGCCGCGGAGACGGTGAACACGTCCACCACCTGCCGGTTGCGCGCGTAGAACTCGGCCACCTCCAGCTCCAGCCGGTGCACCTCCTCGGCGCCGAAGCCGAGCTTCCTCGAGAGCGACGCGAGGAACGTCCGCTCCTCCTTCGAGGTGCGCCCATCCACCCGCGCCGCGAGCAGGGCCTGCTGCAACAGGAAGCGCCGGGTGTCGGCCCCGCGGATGTTCTTCACCACCGTGGACGAGGACGGCCGGCGCTCGAAAAAGCTCTTCACCCGGGCGCGGAGATGATCGGCCACGTCCGCGGGGAGCCGGAGGTCCTCGATCTGCCGGAGGATGGCGCGGCGCGCGGGGTAGCTGGGCTGCCGCTCTGCGCAGGCGAGCGCGGCGAGGACCTCCACCAGCATCGCCTTGCGACGCGCGGCCCATGCGGCGCGGCGCTCGGCGAAGTCCCGGCGGAAGGCCCCGCGCGAAAAGGTGTCGATGGCGTGGCGCCCGAACGTCTCCGCGTCCACGTAGACCGCACCGTTGTGGAGCAACAATCCGTAGGCCGGATCGCCCGCCAGCGACATCGCCCGCTCGGCCAGATGCGCCTCCACCCGCGCGCGCAGCTTCTTTCGCGACCGCTCGGCGGCGGCCGTCGTCACCCCGACCAGCGAGGCGAGCGCCTCGGCGTCGTCGAAGTCGCCGCACAGCGCGGCGAACAGCACGAAGAGCCATTCGGTCCGCGTCGCAACCGGCGCGCCGGCGATCACCGCGAGATCCAGCCCCAGCTCGGCGAAGGTGCGGATCACCGCCAGGAAGAGCTGTTCTTCCGGGGCGGCGGGGCCCCCGGACGGCGTCAGCTCGCGCGGGGTGCCGAAGAGCAGCCCGCTCTCGCGCATCGCCGAGCGCAGCCACTGCCTCGCCCGGGCGCGCGGGGAGGCCGGAACGTCCGACACCGGCCGCGGCCGGTCCGGCCCGTGCGCCGCCACTGCTTCGGCCAAAAGGCCCGAGAGCCAGCCGGCCTTCCCCAGGTTCATGCGCGCCTCCATAACCTGAGGCCCAACGCTCCGCCATGACGCCTGCCTGCCCCCTGAATGGCGGGCGGGTGGGCAGGCGCAGATCGTGGCAGCCAACCGGACGAAAGCGCGTTACTCATCCGCTCGTGCGACGCATCCTCTTCAAGTCGAAGATTCACCGCTGCACCGTCACCCAGGCCGACCTGGACTACGAGGGTTCGGTCACCATCGACCGCACGCTGATGACCGCGGCGGACATCCTCCCGTACGAGAAGGTCGCGATCTGGAACGTGACGCGCGGGACCCGGCTGGAGACCTATGCCCTCGAGGGCGAGTCCGGCTCGGGGGTGATCTGCGTCAACGGCGCGGCCGCCCACCTCAACCACCCGGGTGACAAGGTGATCATCGCCACCTTTGCCGAGGTGGAGGACGCCGAAGCCCGGAACTGGAAGCCGACGGTAGTGTTCGTCGACGAAAAGAACCGGATCGTCGAGACGCGCGACGAGACGCCCGGGCCGAAGCGGATGGGCGTGCTCGCGGCGTGGGGCACAGGCCCCACGTCCTCCTCGCCCCACCGCTCGAACTCCGGGAACTGATCCGCTCGGTTCATCCCGCTGGGGATCCTCGAGCTCGAGCTGCGTGTCCCGGTTGAGGTCGCCGGTGACACCCGCAGCACGGTGCCGCCTCGGACCGGCACGGGTCCGGCCCGAGGCAGAGCGGCCTCGGCCTAGAAGGTGATCGACTCGCCCGGCTTCGGCGCCACGACCTTCGCCGACAGGCGCGCCTTCTTCAGCTCGGCCTTGAGCTGGTCCGGGGTGCCGGTGAGCAGCGGGAAGGTGCCGTAGTGCATCGGCACGAGGGTCTTCGCCTTGAGGATCTTCTCCGCCAGCGCGGCGCCCGCCGGGTCCATGGTGAAGTGACCGCCGATCGGCAGCATCGCCACGGTCGGGTGGAACTGCTGCTGGATGTACTCCATGGTCGCAAACACGCCGGTGTCACCCGCGTGGTAGAGGGTGGGGCCCTTCGCGATCTCCAGCACGAACCCGGTGGCCGGACCGCCGTACTTCAGCCCGGTCTTCGGATCGCCGAAGCCGCTGGAGTGTGCCGCCTCCACGATGTGGAGGGTCACGTCCTTGATCTGGAACGTGCCGCCGATGTTCGCGCCCACGTCCTTCTCCGGGTTGGCGTTCAGCAGGTTGACCAGCTCGAACGAGCCGTAGATCGGCGCGCCGGTCTTCTTCGCCAGCTCCACCGCGTCACCGACGTGGTCGAAGTGCCCGTGGCTGACGAGGATCGCGTCCAGCTGATCGGGCCACTTCGCGTCCTTCGGCGCGTTGGGGTTCTTCAGCCAGGGATCGATGGCGATCCGCGCGCCTCCCGGGGTCTCGATGATCCACGCCGCGTGGCCCCACCAGGTGGCGGTGGTCTTCGACGGCGCCTTCTTCGTCTCCGCCGGCTTCTCGCCCTGCGCGAACGAGGCGCCCGAGATCGCCAGCGACAGGACGATCACTCCCGCAATGCGTCCGAACATGTGTGTCTCCCCTCTCCAAAGGATCCGGAGTTGCTCCGAATGGCCGGTTCGCTAACAACCCGGCGCGAGCAGTTCAAGCGGCACGCGCGCCGGCCTTCGACGGAAAGACGGTGCCGCCGCGCCGGGGAGGGGGCCGGCGCGGCGCCCGTGCGACCTGCGCGCCTACTTCACGGCCTTCACGCGCGGCCGCTTTTCTTCACTGTTCTCCTCCGGCGCGGGCGCCGGAACCGCGGCCACCTTCGGCCCCCGGGCCACGCCGAACTTCTCGAGCAGCTTTTGCTCGATGTCCTTCATCACCTCGGGGTGGTCGATCAGATACTGCCGGGCGTTCTCGCGGCCCTGGCCGATCCGCTCGCCCTGGTAGCTGAACCACGCACCGCTCTTCTCGACGATACCCTCAGCGGCGGCGAGGTCCAGCGCGTCGCCCTCCCGGCTGATCCCGGTGCCGTACATGATGTCGAACTCCACCTCCTTGAAGGGAGGCGCGACCTTGTTCTTCACCACCTTCACCCGGGTCCGGCTGCCCACCACGCTGTCACCGTTCTTGATCGCCCCGACGCGGCGGATGTCCAGCCGCTGGGACGCGTAGAACTTCAGCGCGTTACCGCCGGTGGTGGTCTCCGGGTTCCCGAACATCACGCCGATCTTCATGCGGATCTGGTTGATGAAGATCACGCACGTCTGGCTCTTGGCGATGGTGCCTGTGAGCTTGCGGAGCGCCTGGCTCATCAGGCGGGCCTGCACGCCCATGTGGGCATCCCCCATCTCGCCCTCGAGCTCGGCCTTGGGGACCAGCGCGGCCACCGAGTCGATCACCAGCACGTCGATGGCGCCGGAGCGCACCAGCATTTCGGCGATCTCCAGCGCCTGTTCGCCGGTGTCCGGCTGGGAGAGCAACAGGTCATCGGTGCGGACGCCCAGCTTCCGGGCGTAGCCCACGTCCAGCGCGTGCTCGGCGTCGATGTAGCCGCACACCCCGCCGCGCTTCTGGGCCTCGGCGACCACGTGCAGACAGAGGGTCGTCTTACCGGAGGACTCCGGCCCGTAGATCTCGATGATGCGGCCGCGGGGCACCCCGCCAACGCCGAGCGCGATGTCGAGGGAGATCGACCCGGTGGGGATGGCTTCGATGTCCCGGACCAGGGGCTCGTCCTTCCCCAACCGCATGATGGAGCCCTTGCCGAACTGGCGCTCCACCGCAGACATCGCCAGCTCGATTGCCTTTTCCTTCTCCGGATTCACCGCCATCTATCCCTCCTCAGGGTCGATCCGCCCACCCCGGACGGACCTGAACTCGCGTTTAGTATCGCGATGGCGGCACCCTAGTCCAGCCGTCTGACATCCCATTGCCCGCAACCTTTTCGATGCCCAGGGGTTGATAGCCTCGTGGGCGTGGCGGAGACCGACGAAGCGCTGATGATCCGCGTGGCAGGCGGGGACCGGCGCGCGTTCGCCGAGCTGTTCGATCGCTATGCCCCGAAGGTGATGCGGTTCGCGGCCCGCTTCACCGGGGACGCCGCCCGCGCCGAGGAGCTGTCGCAGGAGATTTTCGTGAAGCTGTACCGGACGGCGAAGCGCTACCGGCCCGAGGCGCGGTTCCAGACCTTCCTCTTCAGAGTGGCGACCAATCACTGCCTCAACGAGGTGCGCCGCGGCGAGTACCGCGCGGAGGCGAAGGACGGCCTTTCGCCGGAGACGAACACCTCGGTGGCGCCGGATGGTCCGGAGGACGCGCTATGGGGCCGCGAGCTGGAGCGGACGGTGTCGGACGCGCTGGCCGCTTTGAGCGACCGCGAGCGCGCCGCGTTCTGCATGGCCCGCTTCGAGGGGCTGTCGTACCGGGAGATCGCCACGGCGCTGGGCGCGAGCGAGCCGGCGGTCAAGAGCCTCATCCACCGGGCCACGCTCGCGGTGGCCAGAGCGGTGGACGGGCTGCGGGCGGGGATGCTTCCCGCAAGGAGTCGGGCATGAGCTGTCCACTCGAACAGGAGCTGACCGCGTACGTGGACGACGCGCTGGACGAGGTGGCGCGGCGCAAGGTCGAAGCACACCTCCCGGGGTGCGCGGCGTGCTCGGGGACGCTGGCGCTGTTGCGCCGGACGAACGCGCTGTGGGCGAACGCGCCGGCACCGCGGCCGTCCCCTGCCCTGCGCGCACGCGTGCTGGCGGAGATCGACCGGCCCACGTTCCTTCAGCGCCTGCGCGGGCTTCTCCGGCCGGTGGTGCTGGTGCCCGCGGGCGCACTGGCGGCGGGGGTGATCGCCTCGGTGGTGGTCACCCGGAGCGATCCGGGGGACGAGGCGTTGGCGCTGGAGTCGCTGCAGGATCCTGCGCAGCTCGAGCTCGCGCTCAACCTGGACGAGCTGGACGATCTCGAAGTGCTCGGGCTGGAGAACCCGGACGATCTCGAGGTGATCACCCACCTCGACGAGCTGGAGGCGATGCCATGAACCTGAGGTTCGGCGCGCTCCTGTCGGTCGCTCTGGTCGTCGCCCCGCTCGCATCGCGCGCAGAGGACGCCGCGCAGAATGCATCGGCGGCCATGAGCGCCCGGGAGCGCTTCCAGAAGATGACGCCACAGGAGAAGGCGCGCCTCCGGGAGCGCCTGCGCGAGTTCAAGCAGTTGCCGCCGGAGGAACAGGAGCGCGTTCTCGCCAACCTGCGCCGGCTCAAGCAGATGTCGCCCGAGCAGCGCCAGCGCCTGAGCGAGAACCTGCGCCTGTTCCGCTCGCTCTCGCCCGAGGAGCGCCAGCAGGTCCGACGGTGGCACCGCGAGTTCCAGAGGCTTCCGCCCGAACGCCGCGCGCAGCTGCGGCGCCGCGTCCTCGCCTATCTGCGCGCGCACCCGGAGGAGCGCAGGGAGCTGAGGGAGAAGATCCGCCGCTGGCGCGAGCTCACCCCGGAGCAGCGGCAGGAGCTGCGCGAGAGGTTGCGGGAGCGGCGAGGCCAGTGAGCAGCAAGCGACGCGGCCGGGAAGGGTCGATCGTCTGCCGTCTGCCGTCTGCCACTACGGCCCGGCTTCGCGTGCGGCAGCTCCTGCTTGCGGCCGTCGTCCTGGGCGGGCCGGCTTCGGTCGTGTTCGCGGCGGCACCGGTCGAGCCGGCGCCGGAGGTCGCCCCGGATGCGGGCGTTCCCCGGCCCGACGGCGGTGAAGTGGTCGTCGATGATGAGGAGCTAATCGACCACCTCGAGCTGCTCGAGGAGCTCGACACGCTGGAGGATCTGGAGCTGCTCGAATCCCTCGACGAGGGCGGCTGACAAGCGGCTGGCCGCCCGCGCGCCCATGAACCTGAGGCGCCCCGGGCGACACTCGCAGTCGCGGAGGTGCTCCTGTCCGCGGCCACCAAGGACATTCGCGCTGCACTGCCCGGTTCCGGGGCGCGATGGTCGATGCAACGGTCTGGACGGGTTCGGGGACTCGTGCCCGCAACAGCTCACCCTGCCCGCATGCGTTCAGCGAGGCAATCGTAGAAGAGAGCTCGCCGATTCGTCGTATCGGACGGTTGCTGCTTCGCCAGCGATCAAGGCTCTGAGTGCGGATCTCGTGACGGTGAACTGCGAGTAGGTTGCTTCGGTCCCATCGTGGATCTCAGTAACGGTCGACTCAGGGCCGACGAATGGATTTGCCGCGCAGGACACCACCTTCCGGACACCGCCATAGACCAGACTCGCACGTTTCCCATTTCACTCGAACTCACCGACGCGAGTCTCAGCGCGGCCGAGGGACTCCGCTCGTCGACGAGCAGATGAAGGCGATCTCGCCCTGAACAGGTACACGTTCTTACACGTTCTCCCAGACGGGAAACTCCCGCTGAGGCCCCTTCTTGTACTTGAAGTAGAGGATCACGCTCACCGCAACCACTGCGCCTTTCCCGCCATCAGGGACCACCTCCGCTGGGCCTCACGGGAATCTACCGTCTACGGGTGGATACCCGCCGCGATCCGACGAAGTCGCGGCTAGACTCCGACGTTCGTGCAGCTCCAACCAACCATCGAGATCCCGTCGGGACGATTCGGCAAGTACGTGGTGCGGTCGCGGCTGGGCGCCGGCGGGATGGCGGAGGTGTTCCTCGCCGAGGCGGTCGACTCCGCGGGCGAACAGGTCAACGTCGCGCTCAAGCTGATGAAGCAGGGCGTGTCCGACGAGGCGTTCGCGGACGAAGCGGATCTGATGGATCTCCTCCATCACCCCAACTTGGTGCGGAAGCTCGAGAGCGGCGAGGCCTTCGGCCGGCCGTTCATCGCGATGGAGTTCTTCCTCGGCGGCGATCTCGCGGCGGTGATGCGCGCGCACCGCGACGAGATGAAGGACTTCCCCGCGCCGATGGGGATCCACATCGTCCTCGAGGTGTTGAAGGGCCTCGCCTACTTCCACCAGGCGAAGACCCGCACCGGCACGCCGCTCGGACTGGTTCACGGCGACGTGAACCCTTCGAACATCTTCTTCAGCGGCAAGGGCGAGGTGAAGCTGGGCGACTACGGCGTGGCCAAGAGCCGGCGGCTCGGAATCGGCCCCGGCGAGGGCGTCACCGCGGGCAAGCTCCACTATCTCTCGCCCGAACAGACGCGCGGTGAGCCGCTCACGCCCGCAAGCGATCTCTTCTCGGTCGCGGTGGTGCTCTACGAGCTGGTGGTCGGCTACCACCCGTTCCTGACCAAAGACCCGTCGCCCGAGGCGGTGATGGCGGCCATCCGCGCCGGGAAGCTGGAGTTCCCCGAGTACGTCGACAAGCGCATGGTGCAGATCCTCCGGCGCGGCCTCCAGACGGACGTCTCCTCGCGCTACCGCACCGCGGGCGAGTTCGCCGGGGCGCTCGTGCACTACGCGCTCGACGAGAACCTCGCCACCACGCACGGCGACGTGGCCGACTGGCTGGCAGGCATCCTCGGAATCGTCGTCTGAAAACATCCGTTGCCCTCATCCTGCTTGAGCGCACGGTCCTCCTGTCGGAGGCTGCGCCATCACTTCCTTCGGAGGAGTCATGAAGCGCCTTGTCATCGTGTGGGTGGGTCTGGGTCTCGGGTTCCTTGCCGGATGTAAGAAGGGGGCGGAAGCGCCGCCGCCGAGCGAAGAGAACGCCGCGGAGCAGGAGGCGGCGACGGCCGGCGACGATTCCGAAGCGCCACCGCCCGCGGAGGAGAAGCTGGTCGTCACCGACGAGTTGATGAACCGCTTCCTCGACTATTGGGAGAAGTCGCTCGAGTCGACCCAGACCGCGTTGAAGGACCTGGGCGAAATGGCGAAGGAGGCGAAGGAGAAAGGCGGCGCCACCGGCGAGGCGCACGCGATGGTCGGCAGCAACGCGATCGCCGAGCGCGCCGAGGCCCAGCACGAGGCGCTGCTCAAGCAGTACAACCTCACCGAGTTCCAGGTCGGCGAGCTGCAGGCGCTGGTCACGGGGATCGGCGCGCAGCTGTTGATCGCGAAGCAGACCAAACCGGACGAGATGATCGCCCAGCTGCGCAAGGCCGCCGCCAACGCGCCCCCGGAGGAGAAGGCGGAGACGGAGCGGCAGATCGCCGAGCTCGAGAAGTCCTTCGCGGAGCAGAAGACGTTCAAGGAGCAGCGCGAGCAGTACGGCGATGCGGCGGTGGACATCGCGCTCAAGCACCAGGACCGGATCCTGAAGATCCACGAGAAGGCGTTCGGCGTCCGGCTCAAGTAGCGCCGGCGCCGGCCCCAAAGGCGCCGTGTTCCACCCGGACGGCCCCAGCCTGGGCGAGCTCATCGTCCAGGCGCTCTCCTCCACGGATCGCGGCTACGACCTGCTCGCGCCGAAGTTCGAGGTGACGCCCTTTCGCACCCCGGACGCGGTGCTGAAGGTCGCCCTCGATGCGGCGGGCGAGGTCGACACCGCGCTCGATCTCTGTTGCGGCACCGGCGCGGCGATGCGGCATCTGCGCGCACGCTGTCGCCGGCTGGTGGTCGGCGTCGATCGCAGCGCCGGGATGCTGGCGGAGGCGCACAAGCGCGTGGCGGAGGCGCCGGGTGCAACGCCGTTTGCGCTCGTGCGAGGCGATGCGCTCGCGCTGCCGTTCCGGCGCGCCTTCGACCTCGTGACCTGCTTCGGCGCGTTCGGGCACATCCCCGTCCGGGACGAGCCACGCTTCGTCGAGCAGATCGCCCGGGCGCTCAGGCCCGGCGGCTGCTTCGTCTTCGTCACCACCGATCCGATTCCCTGGTGGCACCCGGTCTGGTGGATGGCGCGCGGCTTCAACGCGGCGATGCACCTGCGCAACGCGCTTCGGAAGCCCGAGTTCGTGATGTACTACCTGACCTTCCAGTTGCCGCGAGCCACAGCGCTTCTGGAGCAGGCCGGTTTCACGGTGGAGACGCGCCGCGGTGCCTTTTCCCGGCCGTACGGAAGGCTGGTGCTGGTGATCGCCAGACGGGAGGGCGCATGAAAGCGAAGGACCACGCACAACTCTGCGCGGCGTTGATCGCAGCCCATGGCGTCCTGAATCTGCTGACGTTCGGGACGATGCTGGTCCTCTCCGGCGTCGTCACCACCTTCGCGATGCCCGAGATTCACAAGGAGCTCGCCCGGAACCCCGGCGGCCCGGACTTCAACCACGTCCAGACGGCCATCAACGGACTGTTTCTGCTGCTGTGCTGCTTCTTCGCCGCGCTGGTGCTGCTGAGCGCCTTCTCGGCGTGGGGCGTGTGGAAGGCGCGGCACTGGGGGAAGGTGGTGGCGATCATCGACTGCGCGATCGCCCTCTTGAGCTTTCCCCTGGGGACCGCGCTCGGCGTCTACGGGCTGTGGTTCCTCATCGGCCCGATGGGGACGGAGTGGTTCGGGTCGCATCAAACGGATCGGCCGGCTCCGTCCGCGTAGCCGGTTCGTACCCCTCGCAGTCGGTGACCGGCAGCCGCGGATACTTCGGGTAGCGCGCGTCCCATCGCGAGCGCAGACACATCGAGAAGGTGGAACCCTTCCCGCTGACGATCCGCTTCTGGTGCACGCAGCCGTCGCACAGTCCGTTCACGCCTCGCAGCATCGCACGTCTGCGCCGGGCGTTGCTCCCCGTGCGCGTCGGGGCGAAGCTTTGGCGTCATGGACGCAATCGCTCGCGCGCTGAGGGGCGAACCGGGGCGCAGCTTCGACTCCATCGAGGCGTTCTTCGCCGAGCACCAGCGGCGGGTGGCTGGCTTCGAGCGCCCCATCGATCGCGCGATCGCCGGCGGCGCGCTGGCGGATCGTCTGGGCTACGCCTTCGCCTCCGGCTACGCCGCCGCGATCCAGGCGCTCTGTCCCGCGCTCGGCGCAGGCGACCTCGCCTCGCTCGCTGCCACCGAAGAAGGCGGCGCGCACCCGAAGGCCATCCGTACGCAGCTTCGCCCCGCCCCGGGCGGCGGCTTCCTGCTCGAAGGCCACAAGAAGTGGGTCACGCTCGCCGGAGCGCAGTTGCTGGTGCTTGCCCGGCTGGGCGAGGACGAGCAGGGACGCGCCGTGCTTCGCGTCGTGCGCCTGCCGCGCGATCGCCAGGGCATCCGCACCGTGCCGCTGTCAGCCATGCCGTTCGTCCCGGAGATCCCACACGCGGAGATCGTCTTCGAGGGCGTGGCGGTCTTTGAAGACGAGCTCCTGCCCGGCGATGGCTGGACAGCGTGGGTCAAACCCTTCCGGACAGTGGAGGACATCCATGTCCACGCCGCCGTGCTGGCGCACCTGCTGACGCTCGGCGTCCGCTCCTCGTGGCCGCGCGCACTTCTGGAGCAGCTCAGCGCCACGCTGGTGTGCTTCCGGGCGCTGAGCCTGGAGGATCCGTCGTCGCGCACCGTTCACATCGCACTCGCCGGAGCGATGGCTCAGGCCCGCGCGGCGATCGCTCAGATCGAGCCGCTCTGGGATGCCCAACCCGCGGACGTCCGCGAGCGCTGGCGGCGCGATCGACCGCTCCTCGAGGTGGCGCAGAAGGCACGCGCGGCGCGGATCGACAAGGCGTGGGCGGACTGAGCCGCGCATATAGTCGGAGCACCGATGCCCGCCCCCGC
>JADGHL010000076.1 GCA_019686135.1 Myxococcaceae bacterium
GCCCATCCCCGTCCCTCAATGTGCCGGTCGCCGCCTCGAGGGGCGCGTCCATCGCTGCGCGGTTCGGCCCGCTCGAGCTGTGCGCTCCGCTCCCGCTGCGGCCGGTCCCTCGGCGACGTACGATCTCGTCACCGAGAACGCCTCCTACCGGCCAGGACTCAAACCGAGCCTGGAGAAGGCCGGCCGGCCACCGGGCCGTCCGATTGAGACGAAGCTCGTCAACCCGCCCGCAAGGCGTCGGAAGCGACTTCGCGATGCGCCGGATCGTGCCATCAAGGGCCGGTCCCATGACCGTGGAGAGCGGGTGGTCCCATGAGCATTGCGAGCGACAGGATCCGGAGAACTCGCGCTTCATGCGCAGTGCGCCGAGGCGAAGCGGTTGCCCGTGTCCGGCGCGCGTGCAGCGCACCTACGGCGCGACGCACGACGCCCTGGCCGCGCGGCGCTGCCGCAGGTCGTTGCCACGTGCGTACGCGCACCGGATGGCGGAGCAGGCGCTCAGTGAGAATGCGCCCGACCGCCCAGAGCGGCGGACAAGGCCGCGCGTGCCGGACCGGGCTCAGTGCCGCCCCACGGTGGCACCCGTCAGCACTTCGACCAGCTCCGCCGGCGTCGCGACGATGCGCCAGGCGCCCTCGGCCTCGAGCTCTTCGCGCGGGCGGAAGCCCCACAACACGCCGATCCCCCGCATCCCGGCGTTCACCGACGTGCGCATGTCGATGCCCGTGTCGCCGACGAAGGCGATGCGGGACGGATCACGCCCCCAGTGCCGTGCGATCTCCAGCGCCGCGGCCGGGTCCGGCTTCTTCGGGACACCGGCGCGCTCACCGAAGACCGGGTCGATCGGCCACTTCGAAAAGCAGACACCGACGATCCGCTTGGTCAGCGCATCGACCTTGTTGGACAGAACAGCCATCCGGATCCCGCGCGCCACCAACGCGTCCAGGGCGGCGGGGATCTCCGGGAACGGACGGCTGCGATCGACGATGTGCGCCGAGTAGTGTTCCCGGAAGCCGCGCACCACGTCGGCCACCAGGTCCATCCGATCCGGCGGGAGGGCGGCGCGGGCGAGGTTCTCCACGCCGGCGCCGACGAAGAGCTTGTAGCGGTCGCGCGGGTGTTCCGGCTGACCCGATGCGCGCAGCGCTGCGTTGGTCGCGTCTGCGATGTCGTCGAGCGTGTCCGCGAGCGTCCCGTCGAGATCGAAGATGACCGCTTCAAACGGAGGCGCCATGCGTCAGTGCTCCGGCTGCTGTCTCTCGGGCGGCCAGCCCAACTCCATCCGATCCCCGAAGCGTGTGGCCTTCCACTGGCCGAGCAGCCGGCGCATCCGCTCCATCACTCGCATCACGAAGCCCTCGGTCAACCAGTCGGGGACGTGGTCGGCCTTCACGCGGAACTGCTCGTGGAAGGCGCGCACCAGCCCCGCGGCGTCGATCTTCCCCTGGACCAGCGCGGTCATCGGCCCCACCACGCTCTCCGCCAGGCCCAGCTCGACGCCGGGCTCGAACGCCTTCATCGCGTTCTCACGATCGTTGAGCTTCGCCAACGGCGTGCCCCGGGCGAGCAGGCCCCAGAAGCCCTCCTTGAGCCCGGCCTCGGACTCGACCGCGAAGTGCAGCAGGTCGTGCAACAAGAAGCTCCGGCTCACGAGATCGGCGGACTCGCGCGAGCCATCGTCGCGGACGATCTCCAGACGGTGGTGCGTGTTGGACAGTCGCGAAAGCAGGATGCGCATGTCAGTGACTCCGTGAGCGGGCGGTGTCGAAGCGGGCCCGCGGCGGGGGCGCCGGGTCGCGCGGCGGCGCCTCTACGGTGTGCTCTGGCCCAGCTGCTGCCGGAGCATCGCCATCGCGTGGTGGACCTGTGGCGGCTGCTCGTCCGGCGGCGCCTCCGCGACGAAGCGCTCGAAGCTCTGCAGGGCGATCTTCGGCTCGCCGATCTGCAGGGCGATCGCCCCGCGGAAGAGCAGGGCCTCATAGGACTCCGGCCAGGTGCGAGCGATCTTCCCCAGATCGTCTATCGCCTCGCGCATGTGCCCTTCGGTGGCGCGCAGCACCGCGCGGTGGATCCGCGACTCGACATGGAACGGATCCGCAGCCAGCGCCTGGGCGGTGAGCTTTTCGGCTTCGTCGAACTTCTGATCGCGGATCAGCACGTGCGCCACGTAAGCGGCCGCGTCGGCGTCTTCCGGGTGGGTCTTCGCCCGCTCGAGGAACGCCTTGAAGTGCGGATCCTCATCGGCCGCGGACTGGGACGCCTGCGCCGTCGTGGCGGGCGGCTCGTCGTTGGGCGGACGCATCCCGGTCATCTCGCCGTCACCGCGTTCACGTTCGGCGTTGGTGAGCGCCCATCCGGCGGCGAAGATGAAGCAGACGATGCCCGCGCCCCAGAGCGCGCCCTTGAGCTCGGGGTGGCGCGCCCAGAAGCCGGTGCGCGCGGGCGCAGGTGCGGCCGTGGCTGCCGGCTGTGCCGCCGCCGCCTTCGCCGCCTCGGCGGCGCGGGCCTTGATGTACTCGTCGCGGGCGCGCAGCGCGGCGGCGCCCTCCTGCTCCAGGCGCGCCTTCTCCGTCTCGTAGGATTCGCCGCGCATGTGGCGCTCGGTCTCCAGCTCGCGGAGCTGATCCACCACCTGCTGGAGGCGCTCGTTGAGATCCGCCAGCTTCACGTCCTCGGTGACGCCGGCCTTCGAGCGATCCTTCGAGAGGAAGAAGACCACCAGCGACACCACGAACCCGATCGCCGCGACGACGATCCCCGGCGTCCAGTGCGTCACGTGCGGGCTCATCGGTCGATCTCCGAACGCAGCGCGTTCACGTACGGATCCTCCGAGGCCGCTTCCTGAGCGGCGGACGCTTCCGCCTTCGGCTTGTGCTGGATCACGTAATAGACCGCGAACCCCAGCCCGAAGAGGAACACCAGCACTGGCACCACCCACACCAGCCGGTTCACGCCCTCGGTCGACGGCTTGAGCAGCGCGAACTCGCCGTAGCGTTCGACGAAGAACGCCTTGATCTCCTCGTCGCTGCGGCCCTCCTTGACCATCGTCCGCACCATGTCGAGCTGGGCGCGCGCCATCGACGCGGGGGAGTCGGCGATCGACATTCCCTGGCACACGGCGCAGCGGATCTGCTTGCCGAGCGCCTGCACGCGCGCCTCCAGCTCCGGCGGCAACGGCTCCGTGCCGGCCTTCTGCGGCGCCCAAGCCGCGAGCGCCGCCGAGCCCGCGAGCACCACGGCGACGAGCGGCGCTCTCCACCCCCTGCGCCCGATCATGGCGCCGCCTCCGCGGTGGCGGTGGGCAACGGCCCCTTGCCCAGAAGCGCCTTCACGTAGGCGGTCATCCGGTCTGGCCAAATCGGCCCCACGTGCTTGTCGAGGATCGTCCCGTCCTTCGAGATGAAGTAGGTCTCCGGCACGCCGGCCACGCCGTAGGCGACCGCGGTGAGCGAGTTCGGATCGAGAAGCTGCGGGAACGGCGTCCCGTTCTCGGCCAGGTAGCGGCGCGCGTTCTCGGGCGTGTCCTCGAAGATGAGCCCGAGGAACACCACCTGATCGCCGTACTCGCGCTGCGCCCAGGTCAGCACCGGGTGCTCCTGCTTGCACGGCCCGCACCAGGTGGCCCAGAAGTTCAGCACCACCGGCTTGCCGCGGAACTGCTCCAGCGAGACCGGCGCTCCGGTCGTCAGATCGCGCAGCTGGAACGGCGGCGCCGGCTTGCCGCGCATCCCGAAAGGGACCTCGTGCGGATCCTTCCCGAAGCCCTTCGCGAGCACCGCCAGCAGCGCGAGGCACAGCACGACGAACCCGACCGTCAGCCCCCAGCGCTTCATGTGGCGAGGCCTCCCGAGGCGGCGCCGGCGGCCGGCGGGGCGCTCTCACCCGGCACAGGAGGTGCGGCCCCTGCGGCGGCGGCCAGCGGCACGACGTCGCTGACGATCCGCGCCCGCCGCGACGGCCAGGCCGCGATCAACGTGCCGAGCCCGAAGACGGGGATCGCCCACCAGATCCAACCCACCATCGGGAACACCCAGACCTTGAGGCTGGCCGTCTGCGCCTTCTCATCGAACGCCATCAGCGAGACATAGAGATCCTCGCGCGGGCTGGAGCGGACCGCAGGCGTGCCCACCGGATCCGTGCTCCGCTCGTAGAAGTTGCTGCGCGGGAGGATCACGTTGGACGTGTCCCCGGGCTTCGACGTCAGGCCGTTGCCCGTCACCTCCAGCCGCGCGCCCACCCAGTCGCGGTGCGGTTCGCGGCCCTGGCGCAGGCCGGTGAAGGTGAGCGTGTAGCCGGCGAGGGTCATCGACTCGCCGCGCTTGAGCGTCCCGGAGGCGTGCGAGCTGTACGTGCGCGAGGCGGCGATGGCGATGATCACCATCACCACGCCCAGGTGCACTACGTAGCCGCCGAACCGGCGCCGCGCGCGCACGATGCTCTGGACCAGCGCGGTGAAGACGTCCTCCTTCTTCTCCCGCATCCGCACGCGCGCGGGCAGGAACATCTCGCGCAGGGTGACCACGATGACGAAGGCGGCGAGGCCGAAGGTCATCGGCGCCCAGATCGCGCTGGCCTTCTCCATCACCTGCGCCCACGTCGCGCCCAGGGACGTAAGGAAGGTGAACAGCCCTGCGCCCGCCGCCGGCAGCAGGTGACGAAGGGACTTCGCGTCGCCGCGGCCCCACGGCAGCGCGGGGCCCACGCCCATCAGGAAGAGGATCAGAAGGCCGATCGGCAGAGCGAAGAAGTTGAAGTACGGCTCGCCGACCGAGATCTTCTTGTCGAAGAGCCCCTCCTTGATCAGCGGGTACACGGTGCCGCCCAGCACCACCACGGTGAACGCGGCGAACACCACGTTGTTGATCAGGATGGAGAACTCGCGCGAAGCGAAGGACTTGAACTCGCCCCGGGCGATGAGGAGCGGCCCGCGCGCCCCGAGCAGGACGATCGACACCAGCGCGACCAGCCCCAGGAACACGAGGAACGTGGGCCCGATGTCCGACTGGGTGAACGCGTGCACCGAGTTGAAGACGCCACTTCGCGTCATGAAGGTGCCGAGGATGGTCATCCAGAAGGTGGCGAGCCCGAGGACCAGGGTCCACACGCGGAGCATCTGCCGGCGTTCCTGGACCATGATGGAGTGGATGAACGCGGTGGCGGTGAGCCACGGGAGGAAGGACGCGTTCTCCACCGGATCCCACGCCCAGTAGCCGCCCCAGCCGAGCACCGTGTACGCCCACCACCCGCCGAGGATGATCCCGGTGGAGAGGAACACCCACGGGATGAGCGTCCACCGCCGCATCGGCGCCATCCACGACGCGCCCATCTCGCCGGCGAGCAGCCCCGCCACGGCGATCCCGAAGGGGACGGTCATCCCCACGTAGCCCAGGTAGAGCATGGGCGGGTGGACCACCATCAGGATGTGGTTCTGCAGAAGCGGGTTCGGCCCGGGGCCGTCCCCGGCGAGGCGGATGCCTTCGAGCACCTGCGGCGCGGTGGGCCGGAACGGGTTCGCCGGACCGGCGATGAGGAAGGCGAAGAACACGCCCACCATCAGCATCACGCCGAGCGCGATGGTGAGAAAGCGCGTGCGGTCTTTCCGGTAGACGAGCGCGAACGCCAGAAGGTACGCGCCCATGATCGCGCCCCAGAAGAGGATCGACCCTTCCAGCGCCGACCACAGCGAGACCACCGTGAACAGGTTCGGCGTCTGGTGGCTGCCCACCTGGGCGACGTAGCTCACCGTGAAGTCGCGACGGAGCAGCGCGACCTCCATGGTGAGGTTCGCCAGGAACATGCAGGTGGCAAAGCCGACCGCGGACAGGCGCACCCAGCGATAGACGCTCTCGCGGCGGGTGAGCCCGCCGACGATCCCGAGCAGCCCGCCGAACGCGGCGATCGTAAGCGCGCCGAGGACGAACGAGTAGCCGATGGTGGAGATCACCTAACGCTGCTCCCGCGCCGCCGTGGGCTCAGCCCCCTCGAGCGTCTTCTTCCAGTCGTCCTTGTGGTGGTCGCCCGGCTTCGGCGCCCGGTACTCGTTGGAGTGGTTCACCATCACCCGCGTAGAGGTGAAGACGCCATTGGCCGCGAACGTGCCCTCGACCACCACGCCGATGCCTTCGCGGAACATCTGCGGCGGGAGGTCGGTGGAGACCACCTTCACCGACGGCGCGGTGGGCGAGGTGTCTTCGGCGACCTCGAAGGAGAGCCGGGTGTGCTGTTCGTCCCAGTGCACGGTGCCCGCTTTGACCAGCCCGCCCATCCGGATGGTAGGGCCGATGGCCTTGTCGCCCTGGGCGAGCAGCTCCGCGGGGCTCCAGTAGTAGACGAGGTTGTCGCCCAGCTTCCCGAAGGCGATGAACGCCAGCGCCGCGCTTGCGACGCACAGCGTGCCGGCGAGGATGAGGATGTTGCGTGCCTGGGAGGTCATGTTCAGACGTCCTTGGTGGGCCGCGGGCGGCGGACCCACAGCGACACTCCATATCCGGCCAGCGTCAGGAACGTGAGGGCATAGGAGAACCACACGTACCCCCAGCCCCCGGTGATCCTTCCGGTCGGCAACGGCGCGCTCGGCGCCTGGTTTGCTGCCTGGGCGAGCAGGGTGGGCAACAGATCGGTCAGCCCGTGCATCACGGCGTCACCTCACGGCGGGCGGTGGTGGGCAGCGCGTCCGGCAGCGCCACCTCGTCCTTGCGGTGCGCGAGCGCGATCCGGTACCGCTGCCACAGAAAGCCCATCAGCAGGAAGAGGAAGGCGAAGGCCATCACCCGGAGCGGCACGCGCAGCGCGGGATCGACGGTGGAGGGCGAGGACTGGAACTGGTGGATGCTCCGGAACCAGCGCACCGCGAACCAGACCACCGGGAGATCCACGGCGACGAGGATCCCCACCACCGACGACCAGAGCGCGCGGCGATCCGGGTCTTCGATGAAGCGGCGCAGCGCCAGGTAGCCGGCGTAGGCGATGAGCATGATCGCCGCGGCGATCAGCCGGGGATCCCACGTCCACCACACGCCCCAGGTCGGTTTGGCCCAGATCGCGCCCAGGAGCACGCCGTTGGCGCCCATCACCACGCCGGTCTCGGCCGCCGCCTCGGCGAGCGAGTCGGTCTTCCAGCTGGGCTTGATCAGGTAGAGGACCGAACAGGCGAAGTTGATGCACAGGGCGATCAGCGCGTTCCACAACAGCGGCACGTGGCAGTACATGATCCGCTGCACGTCGCCCATCATCCGGTCCGGCGGTGCCCAGAACAGCCCCAGGTACGCGCCCACGGCGGTGAGGATCACGCCGATGCCGATCAGCCCGGCGCGGACACCGAAGCTGGCGCGGGTCTTCTCCTCGATCCAGCCGAAGAGCCGGATGACTCCCCACACCAGCGCGATCCCCACGACGGTGGTGACCGCGTACTTCACGATCATCCCAGTGGTCACGGGCTGGATGTGCTCGGCGTCGGCCGGGCCGGCCGCAAGGAGCACGCGCGCGAGTGTCTGCATCCCCGGCATCATCAGTCCTCAATCACCCTCGGGAAGAGCAGGAACCCGAGCGCCCAGTAGATCACATCAAATCCCGCAACCAGCCACAGCCACGACCGGAGTTGATCCATCGGGTCACCTCCGAACACGAGCGTCGTGGCCTTCACCGACGCCAGAAGCGCCGGCACCAGCAGCGGGAACAGCAACAACGGCAGTAACACATCCCGCGCCCGCGCATTGTTCGCGATGGCGGAGAACACCACGCCGGGTGCTGTGATCGATAAGCAACCAAGCAGAAGCGCGATGGCGTACGGCCCGGGGCCGAGCGTGAGGTGGATGTCGTAGAGCGCCACCATCACGGGTAGAAGCAGCCAGCCGAGCGCGTAGATCAGCAGGGTGTTGCCCAGCGCCTTCGCGATGAAGATCGCCCGCCCACTCGCGGGGACGAGGCGGATCCCGTCCAGCGCCGCGTTCTCGTTCTCCACCCTGAAGGATTCGCCCAGCGCGAGCACGCTGGAGAACAGGAGGCCCAGCCACAACAGCCCGCCGGCGGCGGCCTGCATGATGTTCCGGTTCGCGTCCAGCGCGAAGGCGAAGAGCAAAAGCGTCGCCAGCGCGAAGAAGACGAGCGCGTTGACCCGCGCGCGCGTCCGCCACTCGAGCAACAGATCCTTGCGCAGAAGGATCGCCGTCGCACGGAAGAAGCCGACCGGCTGGCGCACGGGCGGGCTCATGGATCCACCCTCCGCCCGTCCACCAGGTGCAGCCGCTCCTCGCACAGCCTCAGGCCCTGATCGACCAGGTGGGTGGCGAGGATCAGCGAGGTCCCGGAGGCCTTGAGCTCGGCGATGATCGCCTCCATCTCGGCGATGCCCGCCGGGTCGAGCTCGCCGAACGGTTCGTCCAGAAGCGCCAGCTCCGGCGCCTTCATCAACAGCCGGGCGATCGCCAGGCGCTTACGCATGCCGGCGGAGAAGTGACGGATCGGGTGGGACGAGCGCCGGGTCAGCCCCACCCGCTCGAGCAGTGCGTGGGCGCGGTCCTTCGGCGCCTCGTGCCCCATGAGCCGCGCGAGGATCACCAGGTTCTGTTCCGCGGTGAGGTCCTCGTACAGAAAGCTGGCGTGGGACAACAGCGCTACGCGCGCGCGCACCTCGTCCTTCCGGGCGACCGCGTCGTGGCCCAGCACCCACAGCTTTCCGGCGGTGGGCGCCAGCGCGGTGGCGATGAGCCGCAACAGGGTGGTCTTCCCGGACCCGTTGTGCCCGGTCAGCAACAGCGAACGCCCCCGGGGGAGCGTGTAGCTCAGCCGCGCGAGCGCCCAGCGTCGGCCGAAGCGCTTACTCACGTCGCGGATGTCCACCGCGGGCGCGGGGTCGCCGGGCGAGGTCATATGCGCGCCGGTGTCTATCCCAATTCCGGCGTAGGCCTGTGGGGAAATGCGTCTACCGTCTTCCGTCTCCGCTGATGCCGGGCCCGGGCGCGGTGCTGTGCGCTCGGGCCCGGCGGAGAGGGTGGATGCTTCAGCGTTGCGGACGGGTGCTCGCGGCCCGGCGACGGCGGTCGAGCAGTGCGCTCAGGGCGATGGACAGAATCGCCAGCGCCGGTGCTGCGGGCGAACCCGATGCGGTGCAGCCGCCTTTGGAGCCACCGCCTGCGCGCGGTCCGCCGGATCCGGCGCCCGCGGGGTTCCCCAGCGTCGGCACCGACGGATGCTCCGGATTGGGGAGCGCCTGCGGCTGGAGCTCGAGGAAGCGGGCGATGAGCTGCTTGCGCGCGGTGTCGAACTTCGAGCCGTCGTCCGGGGCCTGGTGCGCGGTGGGCATCACCGATTTGGCGACCTTCATCGCGAACTCGGGATCGCCGGCGTCGGCCACCTTCTTCAGCCACTCGTAGTCCTGCATCCCCTGGCGGATCTGCTTGAGCCGCAAGGACGGCAGCGGCACGTCGGTGGTGCCGCCGATCCGCGAGGGCAGGCCCGGGTAGAAGAGGGTACCGTCGCCGTTGCCCGCGAAGCGGTAGACGCTGTCCCACGCGGTGTCCAGCGCCAGCGCGGTCTCGTAGTAGAGCTCGCCGCCGGCGCGGGAGGCGAAGATCTCCCACTGCATCGCCCGGTTTCGCGCCGCCGAGGCGTCGACCATGTACGACGGCCAGCCGCCCTGGTCGGAGTTGCCCGGCGCGTTGGACCCGAACGCGCAGCCGTGGCTCATGCACGACTGATAGAGCCACAGCCCGTTCTTCGGATCGGAGAGGAACGCGTCGTACGCGGGGCGCTGATCGCCAGGGTAGTCGTTTCCCACGCCGTCGATGTAGTTCACCACCGGGACGATCAGATCGAGCAGCGGCGACAGGCCGTTCTGATCGGCGGCCTGAATCGTGGTGGTCAACAGCGTGCGCAGGTTCGGGGCCGCGGATTTGACCAGCTCGGCGCGGCGCCTGGCCTCCTCGAAGCTGATCCCGAACGGCGGTTCGTCACCGGTGTAGTCGTAGGCGCGATCGAGCCAGCCTTTCGCCGCCATGTGCTCTTCGTAGGCGGCGTACTGGGCCGCGTCGCGCTGACCCATGTACTGGGTGGTGGTCACCTTCGCGCCGGGCAGCCGGGTCGGCGCGGTGCCGTCGAGCCAGGGGCCGTACCGCTTGTCGAACGTCGCCCAGTCCCCGTTGAACGGGTAGACCATCGTGTTCGACAGGGTGATCCGGTGGTCGAGCGCCAACCGCACGTACTTGTCGCGGAGCGCGTACGAGCCGTTCGGGCCATCTTCGCCGCCGCAGTCGGAGTTTCCGGTGTGGACCGCGCAGGCCATGTTCCACTGGAAGAGGAACGCGGAGGGCAGGCTGGAGGTGGAGGGGAGCTCGGTGTTCACCACGTCCAGCGTCACCGGGACCTTCTGGGAGAACCCGCCATCCGCGGTCACGTCCACGGTGCCCCGGTAGGTGCCGGGCGCTGCGTCCTTCGGCACCAGTACGTCGACCCAGATCACCCGGGACTCGTGGGCGGGCACGTTGAACGGGAACGCGTTGCGCTTCTCGTGCGCGGTCTCGTCCACGTCCGGGATGAGCGGATCCGGGTAGCGCCCGGTGGGCGCCTGCGGGAAGGACGGCTGGGTGATGTCCAGGTAGCCCTCGCGGTAGAGGGTGACGCTGTCCGCGCCGATCTTCCCGGGGCCGGAGAGGCCGGAGAACGACGCCGACACGTTCTGCAGCCCGGCGTCGTCCGCCCGCACCACGATCTGGAAGCTCACGAACTCGTTCTTCGCGGCGGTCAGCTCGGCGGGCGTATCGGCAGGGGGCTCGACGTCCGGCCGGATCTTCACGCTCGATGGCGCAGTGGTCACCGTGGGCGCTGCGAGCGCGCCCGCGGAGAGGAGGAGGGTGGCGGCCGCGATGAGGCAGCCCTTCTTGTGTGTGGTTTTCATCGGGGGCCTGAAACAGCCGGACAGGTGCTGATTCAGTCCCGGATGAACAGGGGGAGGGAGTCTGCCCGGCCATGGGGCAGAGGAACGTCACGCACGGCGGAAGCACGGGCTCCGCTGCCCGGTCGTCCGGCGCTTCGGCGCGTGGCGCGTCGGATCGTCGTCAGGCGTGCGGTGCCGGTTCACTCTCGGGCGCGGGCGCTTCGGCGGGACCTGTGCGGAGCCGCTCGTAGAGCCCGCGCAGGAACACCGACGCGTCCGGCTGGACGGTCCGCGGCGGCCGGTGCATGAGCGCCTCTTCGATACGCAGCGCCAGGTCGATCGGATCGCCTGCGCGCGCGACGAGCGTGCCGGGCGGGCGGTAGGCGACGTCGGTGGCCACGCACGGCACCCCCATCGCCAGCGCCTCGCGCACCGAGACCGAGTCGCCGTCCGCCGAGGTCGGGCGCACGAACGTGTCCGCCGCCTGGATCACCGCCAGCGCCTGCGCGTGGTCGATCTCCCCGAAGTCGTCGATCAAGTGCGCCACGCCGAAGCGTTCGGCGTCCGCGCGGTACTCGGGCGATCCGGTCCCCGGGCCGAAGTACGCAAGGCCGATGTCCTGGAACCGCGGCGCAAGCAGGGCGAGCGCCTCCATCAGAAGCGCGCGCCCGTACACCGGGGACGGATGGTGGGCCGCGGCGAGCAGCGGACGCCGGCGCTGTCTCACGGCCGCGAGCACAGCCGGCGGCGTCCCCGGACGCACTTCGCTGGCCACGAAGGCCGGGAACATCGACAGCCGGGAGGGGCGGATCCCCGCGTCGATCAGCGCCTCCTTCACGGGCTCGCTCACCGCCACGATGTGCGAGTAGCCGACGAGCGCGATCTGTGCGCGGCGGCGGAGCGCGGGATCGCGCGGGAACCGTTGCGGCACCAGCCCGGAGTGGACGGTGATGACCGTCGGGGTGGCGAACATCTGTCCGGCCACCGAGACGGACATCGCCACCGTCCACGCGCGGACGTTGTTGCCGCTGGTGTGCAGGTGCAAGAGCCACGCGTCGCGTGCGTGGCGGAGCAGCTCGCGGCCGAAGTGGCCGTAGCCGTGGCCGTCCACGATCCCGGGGCCGTGGTGCACGCCCTTGCCGATGTCGAGCACCTTGCACGGCAGGTGCGCGCGGGTGAAGGCCTGGTGCAGCTGCTGGACGTGCACGGCGATCCCGCCCATCGGAGGCGGGTAGTCGCCGATCAGTAGCACCCCGGTCTCGTTCCGTCCCCGCTGCATCTGTGCTCCGCCGCCGCGGGGAAGGTAGGCACGCGCTTCCGGATCAGGGAGGGCGTCCCTACCTTGCGGCGTCACGGCAACGGGCGCGGCACCTGCGGAGGGGCAAGCGGCATGTGCGGCATCGTCGGGCGGGTGAACGCGGACGCGGCGAAGCCGGTCTCTCTGGACGAGCTCCGCGCCGCCACCCGCCGCGTCGCCCACCGCGGCCCGGACGGGGAGGGCCTGTTCTGCGAGGGCCCGGTGGGCCTGGGGCACCGCCGGCTGGCGATCGTGGACGTGGCCGCCGGCGCGCAGCCGATGCACTGCCCCGAAGACCGCCTCACGGTGGTGTTCAACGGCGAGATTTACAACCACGCGGAGCTGCGCTCGGAACTTCAGGCACGCGGATACACCTTCCGGACCCGGTCGGACACCGAGGTGCTCCTGCACGGGTACCACGCGTGGGGAGACCGCCTGCTCCCGCGGCTGCGTGGGATGTTCGCCTTCGCGATCTGGGACAGCGCTGCGCAGCGGCTGTTCCTCGCGCGCGACCGGGTGGGGATCAAGCCGCTGTACTTCGCGCGGCTGCCCTCGGGCGATCTGGTCTTCGCTTCCGAGGTGAAGTCGCTGTTCGACTTCGCCGACGTGCCGCGCGCGGTCGACCCGTCCGCGGTCCCGGCGTATCTGGCGCTCCGCTACGTGCCCGGGCCGCGCACCCTCTGGCGCGGCGTGCGCCGGATCGATCCGGGCTTTTTTCTCACTTTCGATCGCGGCGGACGGATCTCTGCGCGCCAGTACTGGGACGTGCCGGTGCATGCGTCCTCGGGCCAGCCCAAGGTCGATCTCCGCGAGGAGGCGGAGCGGCTCGAGCAGCTGCTCAGAGAAACAGTCCGGATGCACCTGATGGGGGAGGTGCCGGTCGGTCTGTTTCTCTCCGGTGGCATCGACTCCAGCAGCATCGGGTGGGCGATGAAACAGGCGGAGCCGTCGTCGCTGAAGACGTTCGCGGTGGGTTTCGACGACGGCGATCGGGAAGAGGAGCTCCGCTACGCGCGGCTGGTGGCGAACGTGCTCGGCGCCGAGCACCGCGAGGTCCGCGTCAGTGCGCAGGCCTTCCGCGACGGCCTGTTCGACCTCGTCTACCACCTCGACGAACCGAACGCGGACGGCGCCTGCATCCCGCTCATGCACCTGTCGCGGCGGGCGCGCGAGGAGGTGACGGTGGTCCTCTCGGGAGAGGGGGCCGACGAACTCTTCGGCGGCTACGGCATCTACCGCCGGCTGCTGGCGA
Organism: Myxococcaceae bacterium; assembly: GCA_019686135.1. Lineage (GTDB taxonomy): Bacteria > Myxococcota > Myxococcia > Myxococcales > Myxococcaceae > JADGHL01. Next base: position 13,420 of record JADGHL010000076.1, read on the forward strand.
TCGAACGCGCCCGCACCTGGATGGGCGATGTCCTCGGCACCGCCGCGCGCGCGACGCTGCCGTGGGTGACGCACCCGAAGCTGCGCCGCTATCTGCGGATGGTCGACCGGCCGCTCGAAGCGCACTACTTCGGCGTGGGGCGCGGATTTCCGGACGAGCTTCTGGTCGAGGCCTTCGGCGAGGACGCGGTCCGCACGCTCGCGGATGGCTTTGGGCCGCTGTGGGCAAGAAGCGAAGGCGCCCCGGCGCTGCACCGGCTGCTGTACACCGACACGCGCGTGTGGTTGCCGGACGATCTGCTGATCAAGGCGGACAAGATGACCATGAGCGCGGCGATCGAGCTGCGCGTCCCGTTCCTCGATCACGTGATGCTGGAGAACGCCTGGCGGTTGCCGCCTTCCGCCAAAGTGCAGGGCCACGTGGGCAAGGTGCTCGTCCGCCGTGCGCTGCGCGGGAAGCTTCCGGACGCGGTGCTGACGCGGCCGAAGAAGGGCTTTCCGGTGCCGATCGGCCGCTGGCTCAGGACCTCCCTGTACGGCGCCTGTCGTGAGCAGCTCCTTGCCACGGGCTCCTTCGTGCGGGACCTTCTGGGCGCGCCGTTCCTTCGGCGCCTGCTGGAGGAGCACCGGCGCGGCGAGCGCGATCGCACCGAGCCGCTGTACGCGCTCTGGGTGCTGGAGGTCTGGCAGAAGGCGCTCGCCGCGCCGCGGGAAACGCCGCTGTGGCGCAACGAGGTGAAGCGCACGGCGCCGACCCTGTTCGACGCGCCGCGCGCATCCGATGCGGACGCGGAGCCGATCCGCGCTGCGCCGGACGAAGTGGAGCCGTAACCTCGCGGACGGATCATGCGGCCAGCACACGTGCTCGGGCAGCTCTGGATGGCGCCGATGACCGCCTTCGGCCTGTGCCAGACGCTTCTGGGAGCGTCCTTCCACTCCCGCACGCGCGAAGGCGTGCTCAACTTCGTCGTGCGGCCGCGCACGTTCCTGCACTGGTACATGCGGACGATCGGGATCGCCGCGTACACGCTCGGCGCGGTGGTGACGTACGCGGATCCCGCCGGGCCGGGGCAGCCGCGGCTGTACCGCCACGAGTACGAGCACGTGCTTCAGACGATGGCCCTGGGGCCGCTGATGCCGATCGCCTACGCCGGCTCGTCCCTCTGGCAGCTGGTGCGCGGCCGCCGGATCTACCGGGACAACTGGTTCGAGGTGCGCGCGCGGGCCGCCGAGACGAAGCCGCTCCCGGGCGTTCCTCCTGCGGGGCGATGACCGTCGGAGGAAAAGAGTTTCTCCACTTGTTGCCGCGCGCCGCCGACCCCACCCTGAGCTCGCCGTGATCCCCGCCGGTTGACCGCGGCACGGGGGCTGCAGCCCGAAGCGGGGAAGGTGAAGGAGGGTGTGGTGATGGGGCGGATCGATGCGCGGCGCGTCGCCAAGTCGGCGGTCGCGAACGTCTTGCACTACTCGGGGGCGCGCCGGGCGATCGCCGCCGTCCGCCGCTTCCGGTCCGGGGGACGCCGCGTCCTCATCCTCAGCTACCACCGCGTGGTGGAGGACTTCACCGGCGCGCTGCAGACGTCGATTCCCGGGCTGTTGATCTCCCGGGAGACCTTCCGCCGCCAGCTCGAGGAGCTGGCTGCCTCCGGCTACGAGTTCGCGTCGATGGCCGACACGCTCGACGTCATCGCCGGGCGGCGGCGGGCGAAGAAGGACCTGTGCCTCATCACGTTCGACGACGGGTACCGGGACGTCTACCGGCACGGTTTTCCGATCCTGCGCTCGCTGGGGATCCCCGCGGTGATGTACGTGCCGTCCGGCTACATCGGCACGCAGCGGCGGTTCCAGCATGACCGCCTGTTCCATCTCTTCCTCACCCTGCAGACCCGGCGGTTCCAGCCGATCCTCGAGGCGCTGCCCGCGGCATCGGCGGCGCTCGTCGACGCGGTGGCGCACGGGCGGCTGCGTCCGGCCGAGGCGGTGGACACGTTCCTCGCGCAGCACTCCGGCGGGCTGGCGCAGCGGCTCATCGACGCCTTGAGCGAACAGCTCGGCGGCGGCAGCGACGTGGTCCCCCAAGACGGCGAGCCGATGACCTGGGACGAGGTGCGCGAGCTTGCCGCGAACGGCTTCGAGATCGGCGCGCACACGGTCTCGCACACCGTGCTGCCGATGGAGGAGCCCGAGCGGGCGGAGTGGGAAATCGTCGAGTCGAAGGCGACCATCGAACGCGAGCTGGGCAGGCCCTGCAGGGACTTCGCGTACTGCAACGGGTGGTACTCCGACGAGCTGATCCGGATGTTGATCCACGCCGGCTTCCGCTCCGCGGTCACGACCGAGGATCTGCCCAACCGGATCGGCGGCGACCCGTTCACGCTCAAGCGCAAGGTGCTGTGGGAGAACTTCAGCGCTGGCTTCGACGGCGGCTACTCCTCCTGCGTCACCGGCTGCCAGCTGGACGACGTGTTCACCTCGCTCGGCGGCGGCACCGTGGTGATCGGCCGCAAGCCGCAGCGCGGATCGCCGAACGTGGCCATCCCCTTCACCGAACCCGAGAGCACCCTCCCCGGAGGTATCTGAACGTGGCTGCAGCGACCGCGCCGGCCGACGGGAGCTTCTTCCGAAAGGCCGGGCCGCTGGTGTTGGCGCGGCTCGTCGCCGCGGGCATCACCTTCGTCATCCCGCTGGTGCTCGCGCGCGCGATGGCGCTCGACGAGTACGGGACGTACAAGCAGCTCTTCCTGATCGCGCAGACGCTCTTCTACATCCTGCCGTTCGGGGTCACCCAGAGCCTGTACTTCTTCGTCCCGCGGACGGATCACGCCCGCCCCTGGGTCGTGCAGACCTTGCTGTTTACGCTGGGAACCGGGCTTCTGGCGGCGGGCCTCATCTACGCGCTCGGCGAGCCCGTGGCCTCCGCGCTCCAGAACCCGCGCCTGCTCGACTACCGGTGGGAGCTGGCCGTCTACACCGCCGGGCTGGTCGCCGCATCGCCGCTGGAGGTGTTGCTAACGAGCCAGGGCCGCACGCGGCACAGCGCGCTCATGTATCTCCTCAGCGACGGCCTGCGCGCCGGGGCGATGGTCGTGCCGGTGCTGCTCGGGTACGGCCTCAAAGGGGCGATGACGTGCATGGCCGGGTTCGGTTGCGTCCGGATGATCGCCGCCTGGCTGACGATGGCGCTCGGCACCCGCGGCCCGTGGTTCGAGCGCGGGCTGGGGTGGCGGCAGTTGGCGTACGCGGCTCCGTTCGGCGCGGCGATGCTGCTGTCGATCCCGCAGCAGTACGCGCACCAGTACGCGGTGGGCGCGCAGGTCACGCCGGAGCTCTTCGCCATCTACGCCGTGGGGTGCTTCCAGCTCCCGCTGGTCGATCTTCTCTATTCGCCCACGAGCGAAGTCCTGATGGTGCAGGTGGGGCAGCTCGACCGCGAGGGCCGGCTCCGCGAGGCGATCGACGCGTTCAAGGCCGCGAGCGCGCGCCTGGCCTACGCGTTCCTGCCGATGGCTGCGTTCCTCTTCGTGGCCGCGCCGGAGTTCATCGCCGCGCTGTTCGGGAGGAAGTTCCTCGGCGCGGTGCCGATCTTCCGGGTCAGCGTGCTCGCGGTGGCCGGGTCGATCTTCCCGATGGACGGGCTGCTCCGCGCGCGCAACGAGACGCGCTTCCTCTTCGTCTCGTACCTCGTTAAGACGGTGGTCACCGTGCCGCTGGTGTACTTCGGGGTGACGCGCCTGGGGATGCTGGGCGGGATCCTCTCGTGGGCGATCGCCGAGTTGATCGGCAAGCTCACGCTGCTTTCGCGCGTGCCGCGGGCGCTCGGGTTCACCCGCGAGGATGGGCACCTTGTGTCGCGGGTGATCCGCGTGCTGCCGCTCAAGTCGCTCGGCAAGGCGCTGTTGAGCGCAGTGGGCGCGGCGGTGGCGGTGGCGCTTCTGCGCGGCGTGGAGCCCTCGACGGACGCTTTGCCCGACGGGTCGCTGTGGCGGATGGTGCCGCTGGCGCTGGTGAGCCTTCTGTACCTCGTCGGCTACCTGGCGTGCCTGCGCGTCACCGGCGTGCGGCCTTTGGCGATGCTCTCACAACTCCGGAGAAGGCCGGCCCAGCCGGCATGAGGACGGTCCATGCACTTCGACGCGATGACGCTGTATCGGGCAGGACGTAAGGCGCAGGCGCTGGGGATCCCGCTGGTGCCGAAGATCCTCCGCAGGCTGAACCTGTACCTGCACCACGCCTGGATCCCCGAGCGCGCGCGGATCGGCGAGGGGACGGTCTTGGGCTACGGCGGGCTGGGGGTGGTGATCCACGAGGCGGCACAGATTGGCCGGCACTGCCTGATCTCCCAGCAGGTGACGATCGGCGGGCGGAGCGGCCGTCCCGGCGCGCCGGTGATCGGCGACTATGTGCGGATCGGCGCGGGCGCCCGGGTGCTGGGGAACATCCGGATCGGCGACTTCGCGGTGATCGGCGCGAACGCGGTGGTGGTGCACGACGTGGCGGACGCCGCGGTGGTGGCCGGCGTGCCCGCGCGCGAGCTGCGGCGTGAGCGCGATCCGATCCAGGCATACCTGAGGGAGCATTCGCAGAGCGCGCTCGCGTCCTGAGCGTGGGGGGAGGGGGAGATGCGGAAGACGGAAGAGCTGGAGCGGCTCCGCGCGTTGCGGGGGCGCGACCTGGTCGTGTTCTCCAATGATTGGGACGGAGACCCGCTGTCGAAGACGCACATCATGCGGATCCTCGCGCGGGACAACCGCGTGCTGTGGGTGAACAGCATCGGCAACCGGTCACCGAGGGCCAACGCGCACGACGCGAAGCGGATCGTCGCCAGGCTGCGCTCGTTCACCCGCGGCGTGCGGGAGGTGGAGCCGAACCTGTTCGTGCTCGCGCCTTTGGCGATCCCTTTTTTCGGCAGCGGGCTGGTCCGCGCAGTGAACCGGGCGCTTCTGCGCGCGCAGATCCGCGCCGCGATGCGGTCGCTCCGGATGAGGGATGTCATCTCCTGGTCATACCTGCCGGCGTCCGCGCCGGTGTCCGGGAAGCTGGGCGAGTCGCTCATCGTCTACCAGTGCGTCGATGAGTTCTCCGCGTTCAGCGACACCAACGGGCGGCACATCGCCGAGCTGGAGCGGCAGCTCCTGAAGAAGGCGGACCTGGTGATCACCTCCGCCGAGCGCCTCTACCAGAGCAAGTCGAAGCAGAACCCGAACACCGTGCTGGTGCGGCACGGCGTGGACTACCAGCACTTCGTCCGCGCTTGCGATCCGGCCACGCCGGTGCCGGACGAGGTCGCGCATCTGCCCAAGCCGATCATCGGCTTCTTCGGACTGCTGGCGGACTGGGTGGACCTGGAGGTGCTGGAGGCCTGCGCGAAGGCGCACCCCGAGGGGACGCTGGTGCTGATCGGCAAGGTGCAGCCCGGCGTGGATCTCTCCCGGCTGTTGAAGATGGCGAACGTCTCCTGGCTGGGCCGCAAGCCCTACGCCGAGCTGCCGGGCTACTGCAAAGCGTTCGACGTGGCGGTGAACCCGTTCAAGGTGAACGAGCTGACGCTGAACTCCAACCCGCTGAAGGTGCGGGAGTACCTGGCCGCGGGGCTCCCGGTCGTGTCCAGCGCGATCCCCGAGGTGGAGAAGGTGGGCCTGTGCCGGATCGCGCACTCCACGGAGGAGTTCGTCCGCGAGGTGGACGCCTGCCTGGCCGAAGGCGCCGGCCCGTCGCTGGAGCGCGCCCGGCGGATCTTCCACGAGAGCTGGGACGCGCGGGTGGAGGAGATCCGCCAACACGTCGCGCGCGTCGCGGCGATGCGCGAAGCGGCCGGTGTGGACGCGAAGGAACGCCGCGCGAAGAGGCTCACGCTGCGCACGAGCTGACGCTCAGCGTGCCGCGCGTCCGGTGACGACCCGCTCGATCCGCGCGAGCCGGCGCGACACCGCGGCGTACTGCTTCGGCGTCACCCGGGGCGCTGCGGCCAGCGCCTGGAGCTCGGCGAGGACGTCCATCGTCTCCGGCACGGGGATCCGGCACTGGCGTTCCAGCTCGCGCGCCGCCTCCTCGTCCGGCAGCGGGACCGCCACGCCCAGCCGGTCGTGCAGGAGCACCCGGAACCGCGTGTGCAGGTCGCGCAAAAGCTCCCGCTCCACGCGGGCGCGGCGGGTGAGCCACGCGAACGACGCGAGGTACTCCAGCGTCGAGCGATGCCGCACGGGCAGCTCGGGACGCGGAGGTCCGAGACGGGCCCCGCGCACGAGCGCGAACAGCACGAAGCACGCGGCCAGTTGCGCGACGATCGCCACCACGCCCGTGGAGAGCGGCGGCGCCCCAGCGGCCGTGTGGTGGAATTCGTCGAAGAGGATCGGCCCCTGCGCGGCGAGCTGGTGCCAGAAGGTGAGGTTCCCGCCCAGCTCGATCCGCCGGTTCTCGATCAGGTCCGCGCCGGCGAGCACGAAGACGTCGCCGCTCCCGCGCGGGACCCGCCACGCGGCCACCGCATCACCGGCGCCCGCGGCGGGCAGCGCGTCCTTTCGGGCCAGATTCAGCGTGGGTTCGTTGCCCACGCGCAGAACGCGGACGCCTGCGAGCGGCGCCCGCGACAGCCAGACGTCCACGTCCGCGCCCGCGGGATCGATGGCCTTCGGGTCGGTCTCGGCGATCGCCGTCCGCGGCCGTGGCCCCGCTCCCGCCTGCAGCCAGTCCGCGAGCGCCGGCTGGTTCTGTTCGAGCCTCCTGCCGAGGAACACCACGGTTCCGCCGGCTTTCGCGAAGGCGTCGAGTGCGGCGATCTCCTCCCGGCCGATCTTCCGCGCCGTCGGCGCGGCGATCACCACCGTCCGGATCCGCGGAGGGATCGGCGTGAGCGCCTCGCGGGCGACCTCGACGTCGAAGCCCGCCTCCTTCAGGTAGAGGTACACCGCGCGCGCGCCGGCCGGACCGGGATTGTCGATCGACGGGACGGGCGAATCCCGCCGCGCACGTGAACCTGCGGCCGCGGCCATGCCCACGGCAGCGGCGAGCAGCAGGCCATAGAGGGCCCAGGAGCGCAGCTTCATCCCGCCGCTCCTGCGCCGATCCGCGCGCTCAGGGCGGCGATGGAATCGACGAAGTGCCGGGCCTCTGCGGCGGGCACCGGCGCGAGCGAGTAGAACGTCCGGTCGTACCACCGCACCAGCGCGTCCACTTCCACGGCGAGCTCCGTCGGAGCGCCGCGGCCGGGCAGCTCGGCGGAAAGCTCACGGTTCGTCTTCACGCGGTCCGGCCGCGCCCACCGCTGACGCTCGAGCATGGAGAGCAGGGCCAGAAGCCCCTCGCGGATCGCCCGCCGCGCGTCGTCTGCGAGCGCCTCCCGCGCACGGGCGAGGTGGACCGCGGGATCGTCCAGCACCAGCGGTCCGGGGGCGCTCCCATCCGACACCGGGCGTGAGCGCTTCGTCAGGCGCGCGCTCCGCAGCCGGAGCAGCCCGAAGAGCGCCAGCGCCGCGGCGAGCGCGAGCACAAAGAACCGGATCCACTTCGCGCCGGTTTCCATCTCGCGCGTCTGGAACAGCGACTCCAACCACTCCGTCACGCGGCGGATCAACGCGGCGAACGCGTCGCCCCGACGGTCACGCGCGTCCGCGAACTCGGGGCGGGAGAGGATCTCCTGGAGGAGGGCAGGGTCGGCGGGGGAGATGGCCCGGGCCGTGGGCGTCTGCGCCCGCGCCGCGCACAGCGACCCGAGCCGCGCAAGCGCCAGCTCCACGCGCTGGGGATCCTTCGGGTCGGTCCCGCGAAGCAGCGGAAATTCGAGCAGCCGTTCGAGCGAGCCGAGCGCGGCGTCCAGCGAAGGACGCCCCTGTGCCGCCGCCGCTTCGAGCGCGGTTCGCACCTCTTCCTGCGCGTCGCACGGCGCACGCGGGACATCCGCGGCGCCCGTGGCGATCAGAAGCGCGATGGAGGCGGCGGCGATCATGTGTTCGGTGACTGCGCCAGCTTCAGCTCGAGATCGAGTCCTTCCCGTCGCACCCGCATGTCCACGTAGAACAGCGCGCAGAAGACCAGGTAGAGCGGTGAGAACACCGCCTGCGCGAACACCTGGAGGAGCTGGGCCGGGATGAGCAGGAGCTGTGGAATGGCGTCCGGATCGGCGTGCGCGGGATCGAGCGGGTTGCTGTAGACGAACTGGACGATCATCGCCGGGATCCCCGCGACCATCCCCACCACCGTGAGGATCACGAAGATCAGCGTCAGAAGCAGCGTAGCGCGGACCTTGACCCGGTTGAGGAAGCCGTCACCCACGCGACCGGAGATGAGCGCGCCGGACCGCTGGATCGCCTGCCAGGCGGTCACGTCCTCCATGGCGATCACCGGAGCGGTGAGCAGAAACCGCAGGATGATCCAGAGCACGGCGATGATGAGCCCCAACCCCATGACGAAAACGCCGATCGCCACGAGCACAATCCCACCCGCCTGGCCTGCTTCGCCGCTGCTCGTCGCCTGGAGCGCTGCGCCGAGCCCGATCAGGATCCCGCCCGGGATGACCGAGACGATCGCCGCCGCAACGCCCCACACGGTCGACAGCGCCAATGCGCCGATCACCGTGCCCAGGCGTTCGCGCGCCCGTCGGATGCCGTCGGCGATCGTGGCGGGCTGACCGAGGTGACGGCGGACCGCGTAGTGCGAGCCCACCACTCCCACGATCCAGCTCAACGAGAGCGTGACGACCGCCATCACGACGGTGCCGGTGAGCGCCCACGCGTATTGGCGGAACACGACCCCGAACTGCTGCTGCTCCATCGCTGCCATCAGCTTCGCGCCGCCGCGGATCAGCGGGGCGAAGCGTGCGATGAACAGCTCGTAGCCCTTGGCCACGATGAACCCGGCGAGCTGGAGGACGAGGTAGAGGCGGAACAGCGTCCAGAAGTCCCGGCGCCACGTGGCAGCCGAGCGGTCGATCAATTCGCCCACGCCGAGCGGGCGGAGGTCCGAAGGTGCGGCAACGGAGGTGTTCAAGGCGGGCGCACTATAACTGCGCGGCGCCGGAGACGGCCTTTAGGAGCGCCCGGGCGGCGGCGGCCGGGTGGTCTGCGTGCAGCACGCCGGAGATCGCCGCGATCCCGAACGGGCGCAGGCGCGCGGCGCGATCCGCCTGGACGCCCCCCAGGGCATAGGCCGGGCAAGAGAGGCGGTTCGCCAGCGCGGCGAATCCTTCCGACCCGAGCGGCGTGCGGCGATCGCCCGGCTTGGATCCTGCGCCGAACACCGGACTCACCAGCGCCAGGTCGGCTCCGCGGGCGCGCGCTGCCTCGGCGGTATCGTGCACCGCCACGGAGATCCACCGACCGGGCGGAAGGTGGGGGCGGACATCCCCGACGTCCGGACCGTGCGCGGGCAGGTGGAGGTGCGCATCCACGAGCAGCGCCACGTCCAGCCGCCCGTTGACGAACAGCGGTGAGCCATGCCGGGCACAGAGGTCATGCACGAGCCGTGTCTGCCGCAGGAATTCGCGGCCGCCGATCCCCGGATTCCGCTGCTGCACGCCGACGCGCGGACCATGCGTCGCGACGATCGATTCGATCGCCTCGAGCAGCGCCCGCTCGCCCATCGACCAGTCGGTGATCACGATCAGCCGGGGAAGCGCCGGCACGGCGTTCGCGCCGCTCACGATCCGATCACGCCGTCCAGCGGAGAGGACGCAGACGCATAGGCGCGCCGTGGGATCCGTCCGGCGAGGTACGCGTCGCGGCCCGCCTCCACGGCCTTCTTCATTGCCACCGCCATCCGGACCGGGTCCTGCGCCCCGGCGATCGCCGTGTTCATCAGGATGCCGTCGCAGCCCAGCTCCATGGCGATCGCCGCGTCGGACGCGGTGCCCACGCCCGCGTCGACGATCACCGGCACCTTCACCGTCTCCAGAATCAGCCGGATGTTGTGGGGGTTCCGGATCCCCAGGCCCGATCCGATCGGCGCCGCGAGCGGCATCACCGCCGCGCAGCCGGCGTCCTCCAGCTTCTTCGCCACGATGACGTCGTCGCTGGTGTAGGGCAGCACGGTGAAGCCCTCCTTCACGAGGACGCGCGCCGCCTTCACCGTCTCCTCCACGTCCGGGTAGAGCGTCTTGTCGTCGCCGAGCACCTCGAGCTTCACCCATTTGCTCATCCCGAGCTCCTCCGCGAGCCGGCAGGTGCGGATGGCGTCCTCGGCGGTGTGGCAGCCGGCGGTGTTGGGCAGAAGCTTGATTCGCTGGGCGTCGATCCAGTGCAGAAGTGACGCTTCGCCTTTGGCGGAGAGATCCAGCCGGCGCACCGCGACGGTGACCATCTCGGTGCCGGAGGCCTCGTGGCACCTCTTCATCAAGTCAAACGACGCGTACTTCCCCGTCCCGACGATCAACCGCGACGAGAAGGTGTGCCCTGCGATGGTGAACGGCTTGTCCTGAACCGCCATGTCGATCCTCTCTTTCGATCCGCGCTCACCCGCCGCCGACGAAGGTGACGATCTCCACCTCGTCGCCGTCGCGAAGCCGCACCTCCGGGTGGCGCGCCCGGCGGATCACCTCCGCATTCACCTCCACCGCGACGCGCCCGCCGCCGAGCGCGAGGTGTTCGAGCAGGCCGCTCACGGTCAGCCCGTCCGGGACCTCGCGCGTCTCGCCATTGATCCTCAGCTTCACGCGCGTCCGATAGCGGGCACGCCCCCACGTGTCAACGCGCGCCCTCCAGGCGGCTGCCCGCTATAGTCGCCGCCCTTCGGAGGGAAGCGAATGAAGCAGATCCTCGCGTGGATCGTCGGGGCCGCGGTGCTCGCGCCCTCCTTCGGCCACGCACAGGGCGCCGCATGGCGGGGCGACGCGCCCCGGCGGATGAGGCTCGTGCAGTCTGCCGACGACGAGGGCGTCGCCGCCTCCACGACGCGGTCCCCCGCCTTTCCGCCGCACCGCTACACCTATGTGGCTTCGGGCGTGTTCCTCGTCGGCGCGATCGGGCTCTCCTGGTGGGCCAACGGACAGGCCAACCGCGCGGAGTCGATCGCCTCTGCGCGCGAGGCCCGCCGCGAGCTCCAGGAGGCGCGCGAGACGGCCGCGGGCGCCAACCTGCTGTATGCGCTCGCCGGCGTCACGCTCGCGTACGGCGTCGTGCTCGAGTTCCTTCCCGACGACGTCGCCGACAAGGCCGATCTCACGTTCCACTTCTGATCAGGACCATGCCGCGCACCCGCTTCGCCCTTGCCGCTGCCGCCGCCCTCGCGTTCGGCGCCGCCGGTTGTGTGATCGCCACGCGAGATCCGGCCGGACAACCCTGTCAGACCGACGCCGACTGCGATGCCCCGCAGCTCCACGATCAGGCGGGTGCGATCTACCGCTGTTCTCCGGATTCGGACGGCGGCGGAGAGAAGCGGTGTTTCGTCGTCTTTCCGCCCGGCGCACCGGCCGACACCGGGGTCGATGCGGGGCCGTCGCGCATCGTCTATTGGTGCAATGAGATCGAGCCGCTGATGCAGACCTATTGCGCCGTGTGCCACGGCGAAGATCGCACCGGCGGCCTGAACCTCCCGTTCCGGGCAGACGTCTACGACGACATCGACGGCGGCTCGCTGAACGGTGGCCTCGACGGCGCGAAGACCAAAGCCGACAAGTTCAAGCTGCGCGTGTTCGACCAGCGCACCATGCCGCCGTTCGGATCGGCCATGCCCACCGACGCCGAGCGCGTTGCCATCAAGGACTGGGTGCTCTCGGGCGCGCCGTTCTGTGTGGATGGAGGAATGTGATGCGCGCGAGGACCCTGTGGATTGGAGCCGCTGTCGGGGCGGTCGCGATCGCGGCCTGCACGATCGAGGTGGACGGAGCGGTCGGCAAGGAGTGCGAGACCGCGTTCGACTGCCCGGATGATCTCGTGTGTGTGCAGGCACGCGCCGGAGTGGGCAAGACCTGTGAGGCGCTGGCCGGTCCCTCCGTCGGCACGTTCGAGACGGAAGACGCAGGCGTTGTCTTCTATTGCGACGGCGCGAAGACCGTTCTCGACACCTTCTGCATCAGCTGCCACACCGTCCCGCCCGCCGGCAATGCGCCGGCGACGTTCCGGCTCGACGCCTACGAGTCCGACGGCGGCGTGCTCGGCGCGAAGGACATGGCTCAGCGCGTCTACCTCCGCGCGGCCGTCACCCACGACATGCCGCCGCCCCCCGACATGCCGATCCCGGCCGCCGACCAGGCGATCCTCGCAGCGTGGTTCAAGTCCGGCGCGCAGTTCTGTGACGCCGGGATGAGCTCCGACGCGGGGACGTCCGAAGACGGCGGCCCCTAGCCCGAAGAGCAGCCGGGCTCCTCCCGGACCCGACGTCGCGTGAAGCAACGCGCCGCCCGCGCGTTCGAACCCCGCGCGATGGGATTCGGGAAGACGCTCCTCACGATTGCCGCGATGGCGGCCACGCCAGCCATCACCGGTGCGAGCAGCGCGCAGGCGGAGGAGGTCACGTCGGCCAAAGCGGAAGTCAAACGCGGATCGCCAGGCGCAGCGGTTGATGCCGGCGAGCAGGTTCCCGTGAAGGAGCTGGAGCCGAAGCGTCCGGATGCCGACGATTCGACGAGTCGCAACGGGAGGGCGGAAGGGACTACGGACGAAGGCAGTTCCGCGAGAGTTGAGCCGCAGCAGACCGGAGTGGCACCGGGTTCGTCTGGGGCCGACCTGATCGGAGGCGAGCATCGTCCGGCGGGGAACGCGCCCCGGCGCAGGGGCTCGGTGGGTCCGGCGGAGTTTGAGCGCAACTCGGCGAAGAACGACGCGTCGCGTTCGAGCGCGGCCGACTCGGCGAGCAGCGGGAATCATCCCGCAAAACCGTCTCCGAACGGCTCCGAC
>JADGHL010000077.1 GCA_019686135.1 Myxococcaceae bacterium
TTGTCGTCCGGCCGCGACCCGGCGTCGCCCGCCCGCCCTCCACGCGCCCCGGTCGATGGGCAACAGCGTCCAGCCGATCCCGAAAAGCCGGCCGCGCCGCTGACAAGCCGGCAGGCGCGCCACGCGCCGCGGGTCTGCGCGTCGCTCAGGATCGCGACGGCCCCATCGGCCACTGCGATCCGGGTGCGAAGCCTCGGGGAGCTCGAGCGGACGGCATCGCAGCTCCGGGCCGTCGGACGGGCCCTTCGCCGGGGTCCCCGCCACGGAGCCGGGCTGTACGCGGCCACGCGAGCGGCCGCATGCCGGGGGGCCGTTGTGCAGCGTCGCTCCACGCGCCCATGGTGGGTTCTGCAATTCAGGACACGTGCCAGCCGCGGACGCTCCGCGGTGCGAGCTTCGCTGCGGCGAACCGAACGCAGCGCTTCTGCGCGAAGCGTATGCGCGGCGCCGCACCACTCGCGCCGATTCTGCGCGGCGCCACGTCCGCTCACTCGTCCAGCGGATCGTCCGCGCCTGTCTTCGGGCTCCTCGGCCCCGCGCCCAGACGCACCTCCACCAGCGTGAGCCCGTGCGCGGGCGCGGTCGGCCCGGCGCGCGTCCGGTCCTTCGACTCCAGGACCTCGCGGGCCCACCCGGGTGGGTGCCGCCCGCGGCCCACCTCCACCAGGGTGCCGACGATGTTGCGCACCATGTGCTTGAGGAAGGCGGTGCCGTCGATGGTGAGGGCGAGCTCCCCGTCGCGCGCTTCGATCGTCAGCGCGGTGATCTCCCGGACCGCGTGCTTCGCCGCGCAGTCGGCGGCGCGGAAGGCGGAGAAGTCGTGGCGGCCGGCAAGGTGCGCAGCCGCCTCGCGCATCTTCGCCACATCGAGCCTCTGGAAGATCTGCCAGTGCGTGCGGCGCCGCAGCGGCGAGCGCACCGGACGGTTCCAGATGAGGTACCGGTACCGCTTGCCGAGCGACCAGCGCCGAGGGTCGAACGCATCGTCCACCACCGCCGCGTCCACCACCGCGATGTCGTCCGGCAGAAGCGAGGTGAGGCCCTGCACATAGGCCTTGAGCGGCAGCGATCTCGTCGTCGAGAAGCTCACCACCTGTCCAAGCGCGTGCACGCCGGCGTCGGTCCGTCCCGCGGCCATCACGCTCACCGGTTCCTTCAAAAGCTCTGCGAGCGCGCGTTCGACCGTGGCCTGGATCGACCGGCCGTTCGGCTGGATTTGCCAGCCCACGTAGTCGGTGCCGTCGTATTCGAGGGTGAGCCGAAGGCGCGGCATGTCTTGCGCGCCCTACCGGTACTTCATCCACGCGCTGACGATCTCCGTCAGCAGCCGGGTCACGGTGGTGCCGTTCTTCCCCGCGATGCGCGCGAGCTTCTCGTAGTCCGCGCCGTCCATCGGCAGGGTGACGATGCGTTCGTTGGCGTGGCGCATCACCGTGGGCTCGTCCGCCGCCGGGGGCACCGCCTCCAGCTCGGAGATGATCTCCGCGGCGGAGATCACCTCCTGCTCGACGTCGCCCTCCACCTCCTCGCGTTTCGCCGCACCGATGCGGTTCTTTTCCTCCTCGAGCTCGTCGAAGAAGAGCTGCTTGAGGAAGTTGGAGAGGTGAATGTTGGAGGGCGTGAACTCGTACTGGGAGAGGAACTGGTCGAGGTCGTACTGGAGCTCCCAGGCGGTCTGGTAGCGCCGGTCACGGTCCTTCTCCAGCGCCTTCATGATGATGTTCTCGACCGCCTCGGGGATGTCCGCCTTGAAGTAGGAGGGCCGGTAGATCTTCCCCTCGGTGATGCTCTTGAGGATGGCGACCTCGCTCTCGCCGGTGAAGAGCTTGAAGCCGGTGAGCCACTCGTACAACACCACGCCCAGGCTGAAGATGTCCGAGCGCTGATCGAGCGGCTTGCCCATGCACTGCTCGGGGCTCATGTAGCTGAGCTTTCCTTTGATCTCTCCGGCGCGCGTCTGCTCGATTTGGTTGGCCGCCTTCGCGATGCCGAAGTCCAGCACCTTCACCGTGCCGTCGAACGACACGAAGATGTTCTCCGGCGTGATGTCGCGGTGGACGATGTTGAGCGGGTTCCCGTACAGGTCCGTCTTCTGGTGCGCGTAGTAGAGGCCCTCGCAGACGGACGAGGCGATCTTCAGCGCGTAGACCATGGGGAACGGGATCCCCATCTGGTCCGCCTTCGGGATGATGCGACGCATGTCGCGCCCGAAGATGTACTCCATGGCGATGAAGTAGCTCTCGCCGATCTTCCCGAGGTCGTAGATCTGCACGATGTTCGGGTGGTTGAGCTGCGCGGCGAGCTTGGCCTCGTTGAGGAACATCTTCACGAAGTTCGGCTGCTTCGACAGGTGCGGGCGGATCCGCTTGATGACGATGAGCTTCTCGAAGCCCTCGAGCCCCGCCTGCCGCGCGAGGAAGATCTCCGCCATCCCGCCCACGGCAATTCGATCGATGAGCGTGTACTTGCCGAACCGCGCCGGGTCGCGCCGTACCTGAGCTTCCGCTGCCATGGAGGTGGGGACGATACCTCAGGCGGGGTCAGCGCGAACGGACCTCGTAGACGCGCACCTTGAGGCCGGGCGGTTCGTCGGAGGTCGAAGGAAAGTCGATCGCCGAGGGGCCGAGCCGCTGGATGAGACGCGCGCTGCGGCCGGCCTGGGCGATCCCCGCCTGAACCATCGCCTCGAAGCGCGCGCCTGAGAGCTGCTGCAGGTTGCAGCACGCCACCAGCCAGCCTCCGTCGGCCACCACCGGCGCCGCGGCCGCGGCCAGCTTCGGATAATCGCGCGCGGCGGAGAACCGACCGGACCTGCTGGTGGAGAAGGACGGCGGATCCAGCACCACCACGTCGAACGTCTCGCCCTTCTTCGCCAGGCGCTTGAGCCACTCGAAGCAATCGCCGGCGAGGTGGTCGCGGCGATCGGGCAAAAAGCCGTTGCGCCGGAGGTTTTCCTCGCCCCAGTCGAGCACGCGGCGCGACAGATCCACGTTCACCGCGCGCGCGGCGCCGCCGTGGTGCGCGTAGACGCCGAAACCGCAGGTGTACGCGAACGTGTTGAGGAGCGTCCTGCCGCGGATCTGTTCGCGCACCCACTGGCGCGTGTCGCGCATGTCCAGGTAGAGACCCACGCTGAGCCCCTGCCCCGGGCGGATGACGAAGTGGACGCCGTTCTCCAGCACCGTCAGCTCGTCGACGCGCTCGCCCGTGATGGGCGATTCGGGCGCGACCTCGGATTTCGCGACGTTCGCCGCGACGCGGGCCTCGCGCGGGCGGCGCTTGAGGTAGACGGCGCGCGCGCCAGACGTCTGCCGGACGGCTTCGGCGAGCCGCACCTCCTCGTCCGGCGGAAGGTCGCGGTAGAGGCTGAGCACCGCTACCTTGTCGAAGAGGTCCACCGTGACGTCGGGCAGCGCATCCCCCCGCGCGTTCACCAGCCGGAACGCGTTGGTGGTGGGCGTGCGTTGGCGTAGCGGCGCGCGGCGGTCGATCGCCTTCTGGAGCGCGCGGCGGAGCGCAGCGTCGTTCACGGCGATTCGGGAGGGACCCCGGTGCGGGCCCAGAGCGACTCGAGCGCGCGCGCCGCGTTCGTGGCGAGTTCCACGTAGTCCGTGCCGAGCAGCTGGCCCTCGCGGACCACCACCCGGCCGTTGACGATGGTCCAGGCCACCGGCACCTCGCCCAGCTGCATCAACACCTGCGGCGCGAGCCCGCCGGCGTTCTCCTTCGCGGGGATGAGGTCGTAGACCACCAGATCGGCGAGCGCGCCCTCCTCCACGTTGCCGCACGGGACGCCGAAGATCATCGTACAGAGCTCGGCCGGGCCGCTGATCAGCATCTGGGCCATCAGCCCGTCCGGATCGAGGAGCCGTCCCACGCGGGCGATCTGGATGGCGCCGACGAACGCCGAGAGGAGCTCCTGCCAGAGCGTGCCCGAACCGCCGGTGCCGAGGCCCAGCATCGGCTGGTGCGCGAGGACGGACTCGAGCCCGCCGCCGCCGGGCTCCCCCGCGAGCGTCGTCTTCGGGCTGAGCGCGACCAGGGTGCGCGTGCGCGCCAGCCGCTCCGCTTCGAGCCGATCGATGGCGCGAGCGTACGCGCCCACCGCGCCCGCACCGATGAGCCCGAAGGACTCCAGCCGCGGAACCACGCGCCGTCCGGAGAGGCTGAAGGTGGAGGTGAGGTCCTCTTCGTTCTCCGCCAGGTGGAAGTGCGCGCCCACGCCCATCTCCTCGCGGGTCCGGCCGATCTGCCGGAGCAGATCGTCCGAGGCCGTGGAGGAGGAATGGAACCCGAGCGCGCCGCGCACGAGCGCGTGGCTGCGGTACCTCCGCGCGAACTCCACGTTCGCTTCGACCTGCGCCTTCGCCGCCTCCGCGCCGTGCCCCGAGTGGGTGGCGTGCGATGCCACCATGCGGATCCCCAAGCGCTCCGCCGTGCGCGCCTCCGCGGCCAGCCCCTCGGCGACCAGGCGCGGGAACTGTGCGTGCTCGCACACCATCGTCACGCCGGAACGGAGCGCCCGCGCCATGGCGAACGCTGCCAACGCTTCGATCTCCCCTTCGGAGAGCGCCATCGCGAGCCGGTCCTGCAGCTCGAAGCGGGCGCGCGGATTGCGCAAAAGGAACGCGCCCGAAGGCGGCAGCGCCTGTGCGCCGACGAGGTGCGTGTGACAGTCGATGAGCCCGGGCATCACCAGCCGGCCGCGGCAGGCGACCTCCCAGTCGCCCGGCAGCACCGGCACGGCCCGGTCCTCCGCCACGCGCTGCACGCGGCCGTCCTCCACGACGACTGCCAGCCCGTCACGGATGCGCCCGTCCGCACGGAAGATGCTGCAGTTCTTGAGGAGGAGCCGCCCTTCCATCGGCGCAGGGAGTATAGCCACCGACCGGACCGGAGCCCGTTTTCTGCGGCGCGTCCAAAAAAGCCGGCTTCGCTGCCCCGCCGATCGCTGCGTGAGCGGCCCGTTCTGCTTACCATTCCGCCATGGCGCGCAATCCGATGGGGCCGCTGGCGATCGAGCTGGAGGTCCTCCGGGAGAAGGCATTCGCCCTCCAGACGACGGGCCGCAAGATGGAGCGGCTGATCGACGAGCTGAAGGCGGTGGAGCAGGCGCTGGCGCCGCTGTCGGGCATCGACCGCTGGCCGCTGGTGAAGCGTCATTCGGAGCTCCGTGCGGCCCTTCAGGAGGAGCGCTGGAAGATGATGGTCCAGCGCGAGGCGCTGGGCCTCACGCGCCACGACGACCTGGACGACATCTACCCGATCCCGCGTCGCATCACGGAATAGGCCTCTCCGGGCATCAGATGTCCGGACCGTAGTACCAGGCCGTCAACGCGAGCCGGTCCGTATACGCGGGCAGGACCTCGTGCTCGAGGCGGTCGCTCAGGAACACGACCAACCGGTCGAGCTGTGGCGCCACATCCCGCGTGGTCCCGTCGTGGAGGTAGACGCGCAGCGCCCCGCCGCAATCGGGCGTCCACGCTTCGTTCAGGTAGTAAATCGCTGTGAGGCGCCGGTTGGGGCCGCGGGTGTCCCCGAACGCGTCGAGGTGCTTCACGTAGCGCGCGCCCCCTCCGGCGTACCGCCCGAGCTGGAGGTCATAGCGCTCGAGCCCGAGCCACGCCGCGCGGTTGGCCTCCTCCTTCAAGCCATCGAACAGCGCGAGGACGGGAAGGAACGCCGGCGGCGCGTTCGCGCGGTCGATCCAGGCCATCTCGTCGCCGCGCACTCGGGCATCCGGCGTCGCCGCCCGGCTCACGCCCGCAGCACGGAGACCGTCGTTCCGGGCGATCGCCGCCGCAGCGTCGCGCACCTGCTTCGCTGCCGTCGCCCCCAGAACGCCATCGCGTACGAAGTACCCGGGCACCCGGAGCGCCCGGACCTCTTCTTCGCCCAGCGGCGTCACGGTCGTCTCAGCCGTCCTTCAGCGCACCGGCGATGATCCAGGTCTGGATGTCGTTCAGCTCGGTCTCGCTCAGCGGCCGCACTCCGCCGCCGAGCGGATCGATCGGCATGCGCGACCCGGTGATGCTCCCGTCGCCGGCCAGCTTGAGCCACAGGTAACTCTTGTCCGGCTGACCAGGCTGCACGAGCTTCAGCGTCGGCTTCTGCGCCGAGCTCTGCATGAGCCGTTCGTAGGCGTTGTCGCTGCCGAGATCGAGCCCGGCCTGCGGAGTGGCGCCGCCGTGACACCCGCCGCAGTTGGCCTGCAGAAGCGGCTGCACCCGCCCTTTCCACGTCACGCCGTTGCCCACCAGGTTCAGCGACTCGGGATCGGCCGTGTACGAGCAGTGGCCGTAGTCGATCGGCCCGGACGGATCGCGCTTCGCCGGATCGGGATCGAGCCCTTCGATGAAGCACATCAGCGCCACCATGTCGGGGACCGACGGGGGCTGGTTGGCCAGCGGCATCCGCGACCCGGGCACGGGGTCGTCCTGGATGAACCCGCGCAGCCGGCCGACCAGATAGCTCTCCTCGGGCTTGCCGGGGTTGATCTCGAACACGCCCTTCCCGGTGCGGAAGCCGAACACGCCGTTGCGGTTCTGATCACCCTGGACGATCCCGCTGGCCATCAGCGACGTCACGTCATCCGCCTGGTACTCCTGCACCCGCCCGACGAGGTGCCTTCGGCCCGCAAGGATCGTCCACCGGGTTTGGAACGAGGTGAACGGCAGGTCCTGCACGTTGCCCTGTCCGTCGATGAAGCTGCGGATGAAAACGCCGGTCAGATAGCCGCCGCGCTGATCCTCGGGCAACGGGTCGTGCAGCACGACGTGGAGACCGGGCGAGTTCTCGTCGGGCTCGGCGTCGTCGGGCAGCGGGTCGCCCTTCACGTAGTCCACCCAGCCGACTTCGATCTCCTTCCACTTCGCGTCCTGGAAGCGGAAGCGATCGCCCAACTGCTCGCAGCGATCGAACACGGTGGACCACGAGCCGGGCTGCACGTTGCACGGGGCGCCGATCGTCTGCGCGAACGTCGCCAGCGTCCGCATGTCCGGGTACTCCTTCGAGTTGTGGCAGACGCCGTTGTTCGGCCCGCACGTGCGGAGGATCAGCTTGCGGTGCAGATCCACTCCGGTGCGGTATGTCGCCTGCGCCTGGAGCACCAGCGGATCGTCCCCCGTGTAGGGGGTAGCGGTCGAAGCGGGCTCGGTGAACTCCGGACGGTCGGGCGTAAACTCGATACGCCCCTGAACCGGATCCTCGTCGCCGCCGCCACCACAGGCGCACAGGCCGACGAGCCCCAGGATGAGCGCCGAATGCCTTCGGGACGCGGTGCTCATGCGAAGAAGTCTCCGATCGGCGCATCCGCCGGGAAGATGCCCTGGTGGTTGCAGCCCAGCCAGTCCATCAGCGTCTTGAGTACGGATCGGTACGAGTACACCGGGCCGTCCGCCTTCAAATCGGATGGGCGCGTACGCCCGAGCGACCGCCCGCCCTTCCCTGCTGCCTGGATGATTCCGCCCATGAACGGCATCGACATCCACCGCGTGGCGAAGTCGCTCGAGTGATCGGACCCGCCTGCGGAGTTGAACTTCTGCCCGCCGGTGGTTCGCCCGAACTCGGAACCGAGCACCACCACGGTCTTGTCCCAGTACGTTCCGCCCGAGGGGTGCTGCA
Organism: Myxococcaceae bacterium; assembly: GCA_019686135.1. Classification (GTDB taxonomy): domain Bacteria; phylum Myxococcota; class Myxococcia; order Myxococcales; family Myxococcaceae; genus JADGHL01. Next base: position 7,624 of record JADGHL010000077.1, read on the forward strand.
TCTTCTTCAGCGCCGCACGCACGCCGCTCAGCAACTGGTTCAGCTGTTCGATCGCGCCGGGCAGCCCCTGCTCCTCGGCGGAGTGCATGTCGTAGCCGCCCTGGTTCATGAACACCGCCGGCGACCCGAAGTGGAACAGCCGCAGCGCCAGGGCCATCCGGCGTCCCTCCGCGGTGTCCCCCAGAAGCTGGATCAGCTCGGCGTTGGAGATCCCGTCCACCTGCGTGTTGGAGCGGTCCGACACGCGCAGGACGTCGCTCCGGAAGATCTCCCCATACGCGGCGGTGTCCTTTCGGCTCTGCTGGTACGCCTCCACCGGCGTGCGCAGGTCTGGGTGCAGTCTCGACCGCAACCGTTCGTCTGCGTTCGCGGCGATCTGCTGCGCCCACGCGGGCAACGACGCCTCCGCGTTGAAGCCGAAGCGCTCGAAGCCTTCGCCGTCCATCACCGGCGGGCGGTACGCGGCGTACTCACCCGCGCCGAGCGCCATCCCCGCCTCACCGAGCGAGAACGCGGGCAGCGCCACCGACGTCCAGTCCAGCCTGCCGCGGTCCTGGAGCCCGTAGTTGATGTACGTGAGGAACGAGGTGCTCCCACCGACGTAGCCGGTCAGAAAACGCTCCAGCCCGGTTCCGTGGTTCCCATCCGCCCGGTTGGAGAACGGTTCGTGATCGACGCACGGGAGCACGCAGATCTCGTTGGTGAACTCGGTCACCCGCGCCATCCCCATCGCCTTGCGCGTGGCGACGACCTGGTCACCGCCCTCGAGGAACGGCGCGCGCTCGAGCAGCGTCGATGGTCCCCACTCGGTGCCCATTGCCTTCTGGCCGGAGAGGCCGAACGGGCTGAACTGCGCATCCACATCCGAGTTGAACACCGCGCTGAAACGGAACCCGCCGGAGAGGCGGATGTACAGCAGGTGCAAGATGGCCCCGCGCCCCGCGGTCTGCGCGTACGCCTTGTTCGGGATCCAGATGTGCGGAAACGCGAGCGCCGCAGCGCCGACGCCGATCCCCCGGAGGACCGCGCGCCGGCCGGGCTGGAACGCTCTCTTCGTTCGCCGGGTCATGGTTCGTCCTTAGTAGAAGAGCATCTGCGCGCTGGACATCAGCGCGAAGCACAGCGGCCGCGCGAACTCCTCGGCGCTGCAGCGAGTGAGCGCGCACTGCTCGCCGGCGTCCTTCGCCTCGGCGAGCTCCTCCTGCGTGGGTTCGTGCCCGACCAGCGCGCGGTACTGGTACGCGGCGATCTGACCGGCCAGATCCGACGTCACCGCCTTGCGCGCGTCCATCCCCGAAGGCAACAGCTTCGCGATCGGAGCGGACCGGAGCCGGTCGTCCTGCGCCGGGTTGCAGACCTCGTTGACGAAGTTGAGCTGGGTGGCGGTGGTGAGGATCGACACGACTTTGAAGCGGCCGCCGACCACGTTCTCGGGACAGCCGCCCAGCGTACGCGCGACGTCCGAGTACGACGTGTCGATCTCACCCTCGTCGTTGAACCGCCACTTCGAGTGCTCCAGCACGCGGTACGCGTTGAGGCTGCCCGACTCGAGGAACGCCTCGGGCTGGGGGATCCGGTGGTCGCAGGAGGCCGTCTTGAGCCCCGTGTGCTGCGCCAGTGAGTCCAGCCACACCTCCGCGTCCATCTGTTTGAGCGGGCCGTACGTCCAGCGGTAGCGCGCGCTGGAGGCGCCGGCGTTCGACTGGAGGTAGGCGATGGAGGTGGCCACCGCAAAGTGCACCGACCGGATGTCACCGTTGTTCGCGAGCAGGAACTTCACCAGCTCCTCGCGCACCTCGGGGATCTGCTGGCCGAGGTTGTAGCCGAGGTACTGCTCGAGGACGACCTCCACCGCGTGCTCCCAGAAGGCGAGATCCTTCGCGAGGATTTTCCCGGGGATCTCCGCGCGCTCCCACTCGTCGGGCGTCAAAAGCCCGCTCCACATCACCAGCTGGTTCGTCTGCGGATCGCGCGCGGCGCGAAAGTCGGGGGTGAAGACGAGCGGGTTGTAGCCCCACAGCACGGAGGTGCACTCGCCCTCCCGCTGCGGATCGGGCTCGCCGTCCTCGTTCACGCAGGGGAAGCGGACGAAGGCGTCCGGCAGCCGCATGTTGAGGTACGGGTGGTCGTAGTACCCGTGGTGCCAGGTGGCGTAAAGCCGGGCCATGTCCGCGCGCTCGTTCTCGAACGGCGGGCGGCCGAGGAAGTGCCGGTAGAGCGCCTCCACGATGTCGCGCGGATCCGCCACCCGCCGCGTCAGAACCGGGTGCGCGGCGGCGACCGTGGCGAAGAGGTCGTACGGAATCTCGCCCCGGTACAGCTTCCCGACGAGGCGGTCCATGTCGTAGATGGCCTGGAAGTTCACGACCTCGTTCGCGTAGAGGAACTCGTCGGCCATCCGGCGCTGGTTCACCTCCACGAAGCGCGGATCGTCGAGCAGCCGCTTCACCGTCGCGCCCCACCCGCCCGAACAGGTCTGCGTCATCTCCTCCCGCGTGGGCACGTGGCCGACCATGTCGATGAACAGCCGGCGGCACGCCTCCTCCTCGTCGATGGGCCGCGGCGCCAGGCCCACGCCCCAGAGCGATTGGCACAGGCCGCGGTTCACCGGGTTCTTCAGGCCCGCCTGCGCGCAGAAGGCGTCACAGTCGCCGTCGCAGTCGGGCGGGCGGGTGTCGTCCGGCGGCGCCACCGCGCGCGGCTCGGGGAGCACGTCGTCGCCTCCCGCGAAGTTGCCGTCGGTGATCGGCGTGCCGTCTCCAACCAGCCCGCCGGGTCCGACCGCGGGGTTCTCCGGATCGAAGGGTTGCTCCGGCTTGCAGCCGGCCGCGCACAGGACAAGCGCGGCCGCGCAGACGAGGGAGTGGACGCGCGTCATACGCAGCCCCCGGGTGGTGATGCGATGTCGTGACGGTAGCAATGCGGAATGTAGGCGCCGAAGGCGCTAGAAAGACACTTCCGCGCCGAACAGCAGCCCGAGTCGGATGGTGTGGGTCGACCAGTTCTTCTGGAAACGGTAGTGGTCGATCTCCTCGTTGGTGGCGAAGAGGAAGAGCTGTTCGTACTGGGCGTTGAGGTCCGCTCGCAGCGCGAACTTCCCGGTGAGCTGCCGGCGCAACCCGACATCGATGCCCGCGAGCACACCCGGCCGCGGCACGCTCCACACGCCGACGCCCTCACGCTGCAGCCGGGTGATCTCCTCTCCGAATTCGCCACCGGGCGCGAGCACGGCCAGCCCGGCGCGCCCACCGAGAAGGATGTCGAACTTCTCGAACGCGCGGAGCGAGTACTCGCCCATCATGAAGGCTTCGGTCAGGAACCCAAGCAGGTACTCCTGATTCCCGCCGCGGCCGTAGTTCCCGAAGAACCGGATCCCCGGCCCGGCGCGCACGCGATCCCTCGCCAGAAACAGCATCCACGCGGAGATCGACCCGCCCGCGGCGGCGGTGTCGAAGGATTCGTCCAGCCGCGAGGCGTTGATCCACTGTTCGCCCGAAAGCTGGCCGGTCTCGGCCCACAGGTCGAACCCCACTCCGAGCCGCTCCTGGGCGAAGGCGTCGGCGCCGGCGGTGAGTGTGAGGATGAGAATCGCTGCGGAGACCCCGAAGCGTGTGCCGCGCATGGCCGGCGATCATGCCGAGAGCGCCCGCGGGCACAACTTCACGTTTCGGGTTCCTTCAGGGCAGGCGCTCAGAGGTTCGCCAGCGCGGCGTCGTAATCCGGCTCCTGCACGATCTCCGGGACCTGCTCGGTGTAGAGGACCTTGTTCGCCTCATCGAGCACGATCACCGCGCGCGAGCACAGGCCGCGCATCCCGCCGTCTTCGATCCGCAGGCCGAACCGGGTGGGGAAGTCGGAGCGGAAGGCGCTGAGCATGTGCACGCCCTCTATCCCTTCCGTGGCGGCGAAGCGCTTCTGCGCGAAGGGCAGATCCATGGAGATGTTGAGCACGCTCACGCCCGGCTTCTTCGTGGCCTCCTTCGCGAACATGCGGACCGACGCCGCGCACACCGGCGTGTCCAGGCTGGCGAAGACGTTGAGGACCTTCTTGCCCGGAAACGAGCTCAGCCTCACGTCGACCAGCTCCGGGGTGGTCAGCTCGGCGTCCGGCGCGGTCGAACCGACCGCCGGCAAAGTCCCGGAGGTATGGATCGGAGTCCCTCTCAGCTTGATCTGCGCCATCCGGGGCTTCCTAGCCGCTCCGCCGCGCCCCCGCGACGGCTTTTCTTCGCCCGCCCACGCAGCCCGTCCACGGGGCCGTGGGCCAGTGTCCGCCCGCCGTGCCGTCGGGACGCGGGTCCGCCGCGGACACGTCCCGCGCAGATAGGCTGCGACCATGTCCGAGGCCGCCCTCCCCCTTCGCTCTCCACACGGCCGGGGAGTCCTGACGACGGCGGTGCTCGGCTCCGGTGTGGCCTTCCTCGACACCACCGTGGTCAACGTCGCGTTGCCCACGCTCGAGCGCGCGCTGGGGACCGGGATGTCCGGGCTGCAGTGGGTCGTGGACGCCTACCTTCTTATGTTGAGCGCCCTGCTTCTGGTGGGCGGCGCGCTCGGCGACCGCTTCGGCCGGCGGCGCGTCTACTCCGCCGGCCTCCTGCTCTTCGGGATCGCGTCTGCGCTCTGCGGCCTGTCGAACCGGATGGATGCGCTCATCGCCGCGCGGGCGCTGCAGGGCGTGGGCGGTGCGCTGCTCGTGCCCGGGAGCCTCTCGCTGATTCGCGCGGTGATCCGCGAGGACGATCAAGGACGCGCGATCGGCCTGTGGTCCGGGCTTTCGGGCGTCACCACCGCCATTGGCCCTCTTGCGGGCGGGTGGTTGATCGAAGTGGTGAGCTGGCGGGCGGCGTTCTTCATCAACCTGCCGTTGATCGCCGTCGCGCTGTGGGCGCTGCACCACTTCTGCCCGGAATCACGCGACGAAGAGGCCAAAGCGAAGCTCGATGTCGCGGGTGCGGCCCTGGCGACGCTTGGGCTCGGCGGCGCGGTGTTCGCGCTGATCGAGGGCCCGGCGCGCGGGTGGACCGGACCATTCATCGCCGCCGCCGCCGCGAGCGCGGTGACGCTGGTGGCCTTCCTCATCCTCGAGCACCGGCGCGCCGCACCCATGCTGCCCCTGTCGATCTTCCGTTCGCTCCAGTTCGTGGGCGCCAATGCGACCACGCTGGGGATGTACTTCGCGCTCGGCGGCGCCACCTTCTTCGTAGTCATCCACCTGCAGCGCAGCGCCGGATACTCGCCGCTGGCGGCGGGCGCTTCGCTCTTTCCGCTCACCGTGCTGATGCTCGTGCTCTCGCCGGTGGCCGGCCGGCTCACACGCCGCTGGGGCCACCGCGGGTTGATGACCGCGGGCCCGTTGATCGCCGCCTGTGGCCTTCTCCTGTTCACCCGCATCGGGCGAGCGGAGACCTGGTGGACCGGGGTGTTCCCCGGCGCCAGCGTGCTCGGGCTGGGGCTGGCCACCACGGTCGCGCCGCTCACCGACGCGGCGCTCTCCGGCGCACCCCGGCGGCACGCGGGCATCGCCTCGGGCGTCAACAACGCCGTGGCGCGGATCGCCGGCCTGCTCGCCGTGGCGGTCCTGCCGGGCGCGGTGGGCTGGCAGCAAGCGGCCACGGCGGAGGCCGCTTCGATCGCCCTGGGCTTCGATCGCGCGATGTGGACGTGCGCGGCCTTATCGGCGCTCGCAGGGCTGCTGGCGTTCCTCACCATCGACCGGGCCAGCCCGGCCGGATCCGCTTGACCTCGGGACCACACTGAACAACATGCGCGGCCACCATGGGACTTCAAAGCGTCGTGCGCTGGTTCCTGCCCAGGGAGGATCGGTGGTTCGAGTTCCTCGAGAAGCAGGTGAGCATCGCCGACGAGTCGGCGAAGTCGCTGGCGACCTTCCGGGACGTGTCGGTGAGTGCCGAGGACGTCCGCGCGAAGGTCCAGGCGCTGGAGCACGAAGGCGACAAGCTGGTGCATGAGCTCGAGGAGGAGTTGGCGCGCACCTTCGTCACGCCGATCGACCGCGAGGACCTGCAGCGGCTCTCCATCGAGATCGACGCCATCACCGATCTCGCCAACGCCACCGCGCGCGCGTGCGCGCTGCTCGGCGTCCAGCAGCCGTCCGCGGCGATGGTGAAGCTGATGGATGTGCTCACCCGGTGCACCGCCCAGCTCCGCCAGGCGGTCCCGCGGCTGCGCACGCACGAGTACACCACGCTGATTTCGGAGGCCCGGGGGATCCGCGCCCTCGAGAAGGAGGGCGATCAAATCTACCGCGAGGCGATCAGCCGCCTCTTCAAGGACCCGGCGATCGACGCCAAGGTGCTCCTGCGCGACCGCGAGGTGCTGGACGATCTTGAGAACGCCATCGACCACTGCGAGCAGCTCGCCCAGTCGCTCATCAACCTGGCCGTGAAGCATGGTTAGCCTGCTCCTGGCCGTGGTGATCGCGGCCATCGTCTTCGACTACATCAATGGCTTCCACGACGCGGCGAACGCGGTGGCGACGGTCGTCTCCACCGGCGTGTTGCCCATCCGCACCGCGGTGATCGCCGCCGGGCTGTTCAATTTCGTCGGCGCGGTGAGCGGCACGGCGGTGGCGAAGACCATCGCATCAGGGTTCGCGGATCCGGCGGTGGTCAGCCAGACGGTGGTGCTGGCAGCGCTGATGGGCGGGATCGCCTGGAACCTCATCACCTGGTGGTTCGGCATCCCCTCCTCGTCCTCGCACGCGCTGATCGGCGGGCTGGCGGGTGCGGTGGTGGCGCACGCGGGCTTCTCCGCGTTCAGCTGGAGCACCCTCGGCGAGAAGGTCGGGCTACCGCTGGTGCTCTCGCCGCTCCTCGGCTTCATCGTCTCCTTCTTCTTCATGGTGGGGCTGACCTGGTTGCTCCGGCGGGCGAACCCCGGGTGGGTGCACAGGACCTCGCGGCGCGCGCAGATCCTCTCCGCGTCGCTGATGGCATTCAGCCACGGCTCCAACGACGCGCAGAAGTCGATGGGGATCATCACCCTGGCGCTGCTCAGCTTCGTCGCCGCGGGCCACTCGGCCGACGCCTTCCCCTCGTGGTTCGTGCCCCGGGGCGAGGAGGTGCCGCTGTGGGTGATCGTGATCTGCGCGGTGGCGATCGGCTTCGGCACCATCGCGGGCGGGCAGCGGATCATCAAGACGATGGGGGCGCGGATCATCCGAATCACCCCGCTGCAGGGCTTCGCCGCGGAGACCGGAGGCGCGTTGACCATCCTCGCTGCCAGCCACTTGGGCGTGCCGGTCTCCACCACGCACGCGATCAGCGCGTGCATCATGGGCGTGGGCGCCTCCAACCGGATCTCCGCCGTCCGCTGGGGCGTGGCCTCCAACATCGTCATGGCCTGGGTGCTGACGATTCCGCTCAGCGCCGCGCTCGCGTTCGTGGCGATGAAGCTGATTGCGCTCGTGATGTAGCTAGCGCTCCACGCCGCAGTAGATCTTCTCGAGGAGCGTCTCCAGCGTCTTCGCCTCGGCGCGGGTGAGCAGGCGCCGCACCTGGGCGTCGAAGTCGTCCAGTGCCCGGGTCATCGCCTGCAGTTCGCGGCGGCCGGCCGGAGTCAGCCTGAGACAGACCGACCGCCGATCGTCTCCGCGCTTTCGGACCAGAAGGCCCTCAGCTTCGAGCCGATCGACCAGACGGCTCACCGAGGGCGCGTCGATCAACAGCCGTTCCCCGAGCGCGACCTGGGTGCGGATGCCCTCCACGTCGATGATCCGGAGCGCCCGGAGCTGGAGATACGAGTACTGCGAGCTCTCGGAAATACGTCGCGCGAGCAGTCGGTTGGTCGTCCGGCAGACGCGGACGATCTGATCTCCCACGCTCATCGTCCCGTCACTCATAGTTGACAACGACAACTGTTGGCAATAGCACCTGTCGCCCGCCATGTCCGCCCCCTCCCCCGCCGCCGCGGTGGCGCTCCTCGCCCTCGCCGCCGGGACCGCCGCCTTTGCCCAGACCCGCACTGCCCCGGCAGAGGCCGTGCGCGCGGATGCGCCGCCGCCCTTCGAGCCGAAGATCGACGACCCGATGCTGGCCCCGGCGCCGCGGCCGGCCCGCGTGGTGACCTCGTGGCGCGAGGCGCGGGAACTCCTCGCGAAGAACTCCACCGACCTCCGTTCGGCCGAGGCCGCGGTGGAGCGCGCGGAGGGCCGGTGGACGCAGGCGCTCGCGGCGCTGTTGCCCAACGCGCGCGTGTCGGCCGGAGTCGCGGTCGATCTTCTGCACCCCTCGGTGCCCTCCTACGCTGGCGTCGCAGCCGGAGCTGCCGGCGCGGTGAGCGCGCTTCCGTCGGGGACCGATCCCACGACTCCGCTCGCCGCCGCGTCGGTCACCCTCAGCCAGACGGTGGTGGACGTGGGCGCCTGGCGCGGGCTCTCCAGCGCCTCCGCGGGTGAACGCAGCGCCCGGGCGTCGCTCGCGGACGTGCGCCGGAGGGTGACGCAGGGCCTGGCCCGGTCGATCGTCGCGGTGGTTGCCGCCGAGCGCGCGGCGGAGATCAACCGGATCAGCCTGCGGCAGGCGCTCGAGCGCGCCGCGCTGTCGGACCGCACGTTCGAGCTGGGCGCGGGCACGCAGGTGGACGTGGTGCGGGTGCGGCAGGACGTGACAGTCGCGCGGAGCGCGTTGATCGCCGGCGACGAACAGCTGCACCGGACGCGCGAGGCGCTCGGGCTGGCGCTGGGCATCGACGAGGAGGTCGGCGTGTCCCCCTCGTTCGCGCTCGAGCCGCTCATCGACGAGGTCAAGGCCGAGTGCCGGCCGCTGGAGGATCCCTCCCGGCGCGCGGACGTGGTCGCTGCCGAAGAGCAGGTGAAGGCGGCCGCCGCCAGTCGGGAGCAGGCCACCGCAGGGTACCTGCCCACCCTGGGCCTCACCTCGACCGCGCTCGGGTTCACGACTTCTCCGGGCCCGGGGCAGGTGGGGACCTGGAACATCGCCGCGGTGCTCTCGGTGCCGCTGTGGGAGGGCGGGCTCCGCGGCGGGCTCGTCGAGGAGCGGCGCGGCGCGGAGGTGCAGGCGCAGCAGGCGGCGCTCGAGGCGCGCCGTGCGGTGACGGTGGAGGCCGCGCGCGCCGAACGCAACGAAGCGTCCGTCCGCGCGCTTCTGGCCACTGCGCGCGAGTCGCGCGAGCTGGCCGCGCGGCTGGACGCGCTCACCCGCAGATCCTTCCAGATTGGACGCGCCACCAGCCTGGACCTGGTCCAGGCGGCGGCGGTGCTGCGCCAGGCGGAGCTGAACCTAGCGCTGCGCGAATTCGAGTGGGTCCAGGCCCGGCTGGACGCGCTCCTCACGGTGTCCGAGTGCTCGTCATGAGACCTGTACTGACTTTCGCCCTTGTGGTCGTGGTGTCCGCGCTCTGTGCGTGCAACGGGAGATCGGACGCCGCCACGCGGAAGCCTGCCCCGCCGCCGCGCGAGGTGGAGGTGCTGACGCTCGAGCCCACCCTGGTGCGCGACACCGGCGAGTACCTGGGCTCGCTCATCTCGCGGCAGAGCGTCAACGTGCTGCCGCAGGTGAGCGGCTACGTGCGGCGGATCCTCGTCAAGCCCGGCGATCGCGTGGAGGCCGGCGCGGTGCTGGTGGAGATCGACTCGCGGGAGGAGGAGGCGGCGCTGGAGTCCGCGCAGGCCAACCTCCACTCCTCCGGCGCACGGCTGGAGCTGGCGAAGCAGACGCTCACGCGCACCCAGGCGCTCTACCAGGAGGGCCTGGTGAGCGCGCAGGAGCTGGAGCGCGCCCGCGCGGACCTGCAGTCGGCGGACGCGGCGGCGAAGGCCGCGACCGCGGCCGTGTCCCAGCGCAAGGTTCAGCTGCAGTACCACGACGTGCGCGCGCCGTTCGCCGGCGTGGTGGGCGACGTGCTCGTGCGGCTGGGGGACTACGTCAACGCCAACACGCAGCTCACCAGCATCGCCCAGGCGGAAGTGCTGGAGCTGAGCGTGGCGATCCCCGCGCCCAGGGCGCGCGAGGTGACCACCCAGACGCCGGTGGAGCTGCTCGATTCGGCGGGCAACGTGCTGCAGCGCAGCCAGGTGTTCTTCGTGGCTCCGCAGGCGGACCCCCGCACGCAGCTGGTGGAGGTCAAGGCAATCTTCTCCAACACGCTCGGGCTGAGGCCCAGCGAGTGGATCCGCACCCGGCTGGTCTACTCCACGCGGCAGGCGCTGCAGGTCCCGGCGCTGGCGGTGATCCGCCAGAGCGGCCAGCCGTTCGTCTTCCGCGTCACCGAGGAGAACAGCCAGACCATCGTCGAGCGCTACCCGGTCGAGTTGGGCCCGCTGGGAGACAACGCCTGGGTCGTGGAGCGCGGCCTGTCTCCGGGCGACCGGATCGCCATAAGCGGCCTGCAGGCGTTGCGCGACGGGATGGCGATCGTCTCGAAGCCGGTCACCTTCGACTTCGGCGGCGCGCCGGCGGAGCGAAGCGCACAGGACGCGGGGAACTGAATCGTGGTCGACTTCTTCATCCGCCGCCCGGTCTTCGCGATCGTCTGCTCCATCATCATCACCCTGGCGGGCGCGCTGACCATCCGGTCGCTGCCGATCGCCCAGTACCCGGACCTGGCCTCTCCGCAGGTCACCGTGACCAGCACCTACGTGGGCGCGTCGTCCGACGTGGTGGAGAGCGCGGTCACCATCCCGCTCGAGCAGGAGCTCAATGGCGTGGAGGGAATGCGGTACATCTCCTCCACCAGCGGCAACGACGGCACCAGCCAGATCACCGTCACCTTCGAACCCACGCGGGACCTCGACGTGGCGGCGGTCGACGTGCAGAACCGCGTGAGCCGCGCGGCGGCGCGCCTGCCGGCGCAGGTGAACCAGGCGGGGATCGTGGTGAACAAGGCGTCGGGCCAGCTCCTCATGAGCGTGGGCCTGTACAGCCCCGACAACCGCTACGACCAGCGCTTCCTCTCCAACTACGCCGACGTCCACCTCAAGGACGCGCTCAAGCGCGTGAAGGGCGTGGGCGAGGTCCGCATCTTCGGCGAACGGAAGTTCTCGATGCGGATCTGGCTGGATCCGACGGAACTGGCGCGTCGCAAGCTCACCGCCCAGGACGTCGTGCGCGCGCTGCAGGAACAGAACATCCAGGTGGCCGCCGGCCAGGTGGGTCAGCCGCCCACGAACGCGGAGCAGCTCTACCAGATCTCCCTGCGCGCGCACGGGCGCCTCGTCGAACCGAAGGAGTTCGAGGACATCGTCCTGCAACGTGGCCCGCACGGCGAGCTGGTCCGCCTGGGCGACGTGGGGCGCGCCGAGCTGGGCGCGGAGAACTACGGGACGCTGCTCAAGTTCAACGGGCACACCGGCGTGGGCCTCGGCATCTTCCAGCTGCCCACCGCGAACGCGCTCGAGGTGCGTGATGGCGTCTTGCGCGAGCTGGAGCGCCTGTCGAAGGACTTCCCGCCGGGGATGACGTACCAGCCCGCCACCGATTCCACGCTGGCGGTGCGCGCGTCGATCGACGAGGTGATCGCCACCCTCTTTGAGGCGATCGCGCTGGTGATCCTGGTCATCTTCGTCTTCCTCCACGGCTGGCGGAGCGTGCTCATCACTGCGTTCACGCTGCCGGTATCGCTGATCGGCACCTTCGCGTTCGTGAAGCTGTTCGGGTTCTCGATCAACACCCTCACGCTGTTCGGCCTCACGCTCGCGACGGGTCTCGTGGTCGACGACGCAATCGTGGTGATCGAGAACATCGAGCGGTTGATGCACCAGAAGCACCTCACCCCGCTGCAGGCGGCGCGGGCGGGCATGAAGGAGGTGTCCGGCGCGGTGGTGGCCATCTCCATCGTGCTGGTGGCGGTGTTCGTGCCGGTGGCGCTGTTCCCGGGGACGACAGGGGCGATCTACCGGCAGTTCGCGCTCACCATCGCCGCTTCGGTGGCGCTGTCCACCTTCTGCGCGCTCACGCTCACACCGGCGCTCACCGCGCGGATGCTGAGCGCCCACCAGGGCGAGAAGTGGATCGTCTTCCGCAAGGTCGACGAGATCCTCGACCGGGCGCGGGCGAAGTACGCGGGCGCGCTCCGCTGGGTGCTGTCCCATCCGGTGCTGCTGTTGATCGCGTTCCTCGTCTGCGTGGGCGGGACGGTGTACCTCTTCCGCACCGTGCCCACCGGGTTCATCCCGGACGAGGACCAGGGCTACATCATCGTCTCGGTGCAGGGCCCCGAGGGCATGTCGCTGACGCAGACCGAGAAGGTGATGGATGAGGTCACCGAGATCCTCAAGGCGCAGCCCGAGGTCAGCGGGATGTTCGTGGTGGGCGGCTTCTCGTCAAACGGCTCGGGCCCGAACATGGCGACCGTCTTCACCATGCTCACGCCGTGGGACAAGCGCCCGGGCAAAGAGCACTCGGTGGCGGCGCTGGTGGAGCGCCTGCGCGGCCCGTTCTCGAAGATCGGCGCGGCGAAGGTGGTGCCCTTCCAGCCCCCGGCGATCCGCGGGGTGGGGAACGTGGGCGGGTTCCAGTTCGTGCTGGAGGACACCTCCTCCGGGCGCTCGCTGGATGAGCTGGCACAGGCGACTCAGACGCTCGTCGCGGAGGCGAGCCAGGATCCGCGCCTGCGCGGCATCTTCACCTCGTTCACCTCCGACACGCCGATCATCGACCTCCAGGTGGATCGCGCCCGGGCCAAGGCGCTCGGCGTGCCGATGGATCAGATCTTCTCCACGCTGCAGCTGTTCCTCGGCAGCCAGTACGTCAACGACTTCGACTACGCGAACCGCACCTACCGGGTGTACCTGCAGGCGGATCAGCAGTTCCGCAACAGCCCCAGCGACATCAAGGCCTTCTACGTGCGCAGCGACTCGGGCGAGATGGTCCCGCTGGAGTCGCTGGTCCGCGTGGCACCCACCACGTCCGCGCAGATCATCCGGCACTACAACCTGTTCCGTTCGGCGGAGATCAACGGCCAGCCCGCGCCGGGCGTGTCCTCGGGTCAGGCGCTCACCGCGATGGAGGAGATCGCCGAGCGCGTGCTGCCGGAGGGGATGAGCGCCGAGTGGACCGGCATCTCCCTCGAGCAGAAGGAGTCCGCCGGGCAGACGCTGGCCATCTTCGCCCTGGGGATCGCCTTCGTGTTCCTGGTGCTGGCGGCGCAGTACGAGAGCTTCGTGCTGCCGTTCGTGATCATCCTCTCCGTGCCACTGGCCATCCTCGGCGCGCTCGGGCTGCAGTCGCTCCGCGGGCTGGCCAACGACGTCTTCTGCCAGGTCGGCCTGGTGATGCTGGTGGGCCTGGCCAGCAAGAACGCCATCCTGATCGTCGAGTTCGCCGAGCAGCTGCGCGCGCAGGGCAAGAGCACGGTGGAGGCGGCGATCGCAGCGGCCGAGGTGCGGCTGCGGCCCATCTTGATGACGTCGATCGCCTTTCTGCTGGGCGTCGTGCCCCTGATGGTCGCCACCGGTGCGGGGGCGGCGGCGCGCAACTCATTGGGCACCACGGTGTTCGGCGGGATGCTGATCTCCACCTTCGTGAACCTGATCTTCATCCCCGGCCTGTACGTCCTCATCAAAGGCAACCGCGCGGCGTCGCGGCGCCATGTTTCGGAGGAGGAGCTGGCGGCGGACGCCGCGCACTGAGGTGGGTCAGCGGGCGCTGGCGACGGACGCGTCGCCGGTGTCCGGGATGCGCGCCAGCACGGTCTTCACCCACGCGCTCCCGCGGACGAACTGGAAGACGATCCGGTCTTTGTTCTCCCCGGTGAGCGCCCCCGCGCCCCAGGCGGCGTAGTAGCCGTCGAGCAGAAGCCCGCGGTCGTCCTGCCGCCAGGTGCCGCGGGTGGAACCCAGCTGGAACGTGCCGTCGCCGTGCAGTTCCAGCGTGGGGAATCCGGTGCGCAGCTCCTCGCCGTTCACCGACCAGCTGGCGAGCTGGTAGCGGCCCAGCTGGATCGCAGGGGGCTTCTGCGCGGCCGGGTCCGCCGAGGTGAGATCGATGAACATCTGCCCGTCGATGACGTTACGGACCTTGAGGAGGTGCTCGCGGCCCCCGGCGTCGCGCAGGACGTAGCGCTCGCCGATCAACACCGGCACCGACGGGTGGAACTGCGTGTCGCCGAACCGGCGGACGCCGTGCACGTCGTCGATGCGCTTGTCCGTCACGCGCACCTCGCCCCGGTCGAATACGGTCTCCTTCGCCTGCTCGAGCGAGAGCGCCGCGGGCACCATGAAGCCGAAGGTCTCCGCGAACACCGGGGTGGAGAGGAAGACGGCGGACAGCGTGAGCAGGGTCGGCAGCTTCATGCCCGGGGTGCAGTGCAGCCGTCGCGCCAGCGGCGCTTCCCTCTCGAAGCGCACGGCCGGACCCGGGTGGAACGCGCTCGCCGGGTGCGGTTGGACCCATCGGCGCTGACCGCCAGGCAACGCTCGCGCGGGCGAAAAGGCTGACGGATCCGCGCCGATGTGCGCATCCATGCGTCATGACGTCGACGCAAGCGCGTGCAGAGGAGATCGGCCCGCTTGGGGCCTGGGTGGATCCGGAGGGCGGGGTCCGCTTCCGCGTCTGGGCGCCCACGCACCAGCAACTGGACGTCGTCCTCCACGACGCGCGGGGACAGCCCGTGCGCCCGATGGCGATGACGCGCGAGGAGCGCGGCTACTTCTCGCTGCACCTGGGCGACGGAGGACCGGGCCTGCTCTACAAGCTCCGGGTCGACGGCGAAGGCCCCTTCCCGGATCCGTGGAGCCGCGCCCAGCCGTTCGGGGTTCACGGTCCCTCGCAGGTGATCAGCGACGCGTTCGCGTGGACGGATGAGACCTGGCGCGGGCTCCGGATGGAGCAGCTCATCGTCTACGAGCTCCACGTCGGCACCGCCACGCCGGAGGGTACGTTCGCCGGGCTGATCCCGAAGCTGAAGCTCATGCGCGATCTCGGCATCACTGCGATCGAGCTGATGCCGATCGCCAGCTTTCCGGGCGCGCGCAACTGGGGCTACGACATGGTGTCGCTGTTCGCGCCGCAGGCGACGTACGGCGGACCGGAGGGCCTGCGCGCGTTGATCGACGCGGCGCACGCGCACGGCCTCGCGGTCCTCCTCGACGTGGTGTTCAACCACTTCGGACCGGACGGCAACTACCTGCGCCGCTTCTCGCCCCACTACTTCACCGGGCGCCACCACACGCCGTGGGGCGAGGCCGTGAACTACGACGGCCCGCACGCGGCCCCGGTCCGCGAGCTGGTGCTGCGCAACGTGGAGATGTGGATCCGCGACTACCACGCGGACGGGCTCCGGCTGGACGCGACGCATGCGATCGTCGACGACAGCACGCCGCCGCTGTTGCAGCAGATCCAGGAACGGGCGCACAGCGCCGCGGGCGACCGCGACGTGGTGGTGATCGCCGAGGACGAACGGAACGACGCGCGCATCGTCACCCCGGTGGCGCAGGGCGGCTGGGGGCTGGATGGCGTGTGGGCGGACGACTTCCACCACCAGATGCGGCGCGCCTTCGCGGGCGATCACGACGGCTACTACCGCGACTACTCGGGCACGGCCGCAGACCTCGCGCGGATCGTTCACCGGGGCTGGTTCTACGAGGGGCAGCACTCGGTCGTGCGCCGCGGACCGCGCGGCACGCCCGCGGGGGCGATCGAAGCGTGGCGGCTTATCCACTGCATCCAGAACCACGATCAGATCGGCAACCGCGCCGTGGGCGACCGGCTGCACGAAGCGATCTCGCCGCAGGCGCTCCGCGCGATGACTACGTTCTTCCTGTTGACCCCCTACACCCCGCTTCTGTTCCAGGGGCAGGAGTGGGCCGCCTCGTCGCGCTTCCAGTTCTTCACGGACCACCATGAGGAGCTGGGCAGGCAGGTCACGGCCGGCCGCCGAAAGGAGTTCGAACACTTCGAACGGTTCCACGGCGAAGACGTCCCCGATCCGCAGGCGCCGGAGACGTTCGAACGTTCGCGCCTGGATTGGTCGGAGCGGGAGTCGCTCGGGCACGCAGAGGTGCTGGCCCTTCACCGCGAGTTGCTCCGGTTGCGCCGCACGGATCCGCGCCTCGGCACGCGCACCCGCGACAGCTTCGATGCGTGGGCCTTCGGGACCGACGCGGTCGTGCTGGAGCGCCGGCACGGTGCGTCGGTGCTTCAGGTGGTGCTCAACATCAGCGGCACGCTCCGGTATCCGCTGCCCGCCGGAACGAAGGTGATGCTCTGGAGCGAGGAGCCGCGCTTCGGCGGCGCGCTGCCAGACGCACCCTTGGAGGGCGACGCGCTCGTGCTGGACGGCCCCGGCGCGGCGGTGATCAGCCTGCACGACTGAGACGCGGCGTCGTCTGCGAAATCACGGCGAAAGGTCCACGCGCGCACCGGCGCGGACTGCCTCCTCGGGCACGTCCACCGTCCGCGGCACACCTCCCATCAGCAGCGCATAGGGCCCCTCGGCGCGTACCTCCGAGGCGGAGTCCCGGGTCGGATAGGCCACCCGCAATTCGAAGCGCCCGTCCGGACCGGCCACGGTGGCGCGGCGATAGGTGAGCCCCTGCCCCAGGTTCGTCCGCAGCTTCAGCGTAGCCTCCACCGCTGCGCCCGGCGGCGCCGACCCGGCGATCACCGCGCCCGGCACCACCTCGAACACACGCGCGAAGGGTCCCTTCTCGACGCGCAGCCGCTCTTCGGCGGAGTCGTGGAGCAGCCGGAAGTGTGCCGTCGCCGGCCGGCCATCCTCGCCCATCGCCGCGTGGTCGAGCAGACGCCGCGCGATCGTCTCGTCGTCGCGGCTTTTGTCCCGCCCGAGGATCACAGAGAACGGCACCGAGAGGACGTACCGCGCCCCCGTGTCCAGCGCTGCCCGGTACGCCGCCTCGTCGTCGGTTGCGCCCAGCACGGCTGCGGCGCGCGCGTTGCCCCGGAGGTGAGCCGGCGCCTGCGAGAACGGCGAGGCGACGTTGGGGCGCTGCGCCCACAACGTCAGGAGGTGGCCGACGTCGTGCGAGGCCACCACCGCGTAGTCCGGCGGGGATGGCGTGTGGTGGCGGATCCAACTCATCGTCGACCGCACCAGAGCCTCGTCCGTGGGCGGATCGAACGGCTCGCGCGGACGCAGGGCCGGCATCAGCGCGAGCAGCGCGAGAGTGATCAGCGCCCACGCGATCCGCCGTGGGACGGGGGCGATCGAATCCATGAGGTAGAGGCTGCCGATCGCGAAGGTCACCGCGAGCGGCCCGCCGAGGGGCTGCACGAACCTCAGCTGGGCGACGAACGCCGCCGTGAGCACGAGCGTGGTCGCGGCGAAGACGAGCGCCTCCGCCGCGCGCTTCTGCACCGCCCGCATCGCCAGACCCAGCCAGGCGATCGGAAAGATCACGCCGATCGACCCGAGCAGCGACGGGTATGCCCAGTCGACGCGCCACAACGGCTGCGACTCGATGACCACCTTCAGGAGCGGATCGTCTCCGGCGAGCTGCGCCCGCGCGCTCAGTAGAGAGCGCCCCACCAGCGCCAGCGCCAGAAGCGCGGGGAGCGCCGCGGCCGCGGCGAAGGGGACCGCCCGCGCGCGCAGCGCCAACACCGCGGCGACGAGACCGAACACCGCCACAGACGCCGCCGGGAGGAAGCCGCTGAGCGCGACCGGCTCGAGCGAGAACGGTTCGCCCCACATAAGCGCGAACACTGCGCTCAGCGTCGAGGCGACACCGCCCGCGATGAGAGCGTCCCGCGCCAGGCGTCCGCTCGCTTCGCGCTTCAACAGCGCGCACGCGACCAGCCCGAGCGCCGCGCAGGGCAAAAGGAGGATCGTCCCCGTGGTCAACAGGCGCGATACGGCCAACACCGTCCCCAGCGCCACCGCCGCGCCTCCCCTGCCCGGCCGCTTCGCCATCCGGACGATGCACAGCGACACAAACAGCGCGAGGTACGGCTCGTGGACGTGGTGGTCGGCGTTGCCCAGGGCGCTGCTCTCGATCATTGCGGGCAAGAGCGCCAGCACCGCCATCGCCAGCACTGTCACCCGGGCGCCGAACGTCCGCCACAGCGCCACCGCACTCAGGCACAGCCAGATCGCGCTCGCGGTCACCCCGGCCCAGGCCGCGCCCACCTCCGGGTTGGCGCGCGTGAAGAGCTCGTGCAGCGCGACCCACCCGGTGTGCACCGGCGGCCAGATGATCCGCGCGCCTTCGGGGAAATTCACCCACGGGTCGAACGAGACGAAGCGCGGGAAGGCTTCGATCTGCAGCTGCGCGAAGCGGACGTAGTAGTGCGAGTCGGTCGGCTTGAGCAGGACGCCTTCGGGCGTGAGGACCTGTGCGAACCCGGCGCACCGCGCCCACAACCCTGCGAGCCCCAGCGCTACCGTCGCCGCCACGGAGAGCGCCTCGCGCCGCTCCGTCACGAGCGGCATGTCCAGGGCTGCCGGGTGGTCGTCCGAGTGCATCGTGGTGAGGCGCGGCGCGAAAGAGTCTCCTACACTTCGCGCGTGCTCGCGATTGAAGCGGTCGGGCTGCGCAAGACGTACACCGGCGCTCGCGCAGACGCGGAACGG